>NZ_JBYIPT010000004.1:0-236676 GCF_057707225.1 Microbacterium sp. bgisy189
CGTCACGATCGCCGACGCCGCCGCCATCCCCAACCGGCCCGCCGTGACGGCGTCGCCGACGTGCGGGTGCTTGCACGGCATCCGTTCACCGGTGAGCGAGATGCGGGGTGCGGTGGCTTCACCGACCTGCACGATCTTGATCGCTTCACCAACCGATGCGCCGGTGGTCGCCTGGATCATCGACACCGGCGACCGGAACCCCTGCCGCCGGGCGAGGGAGTCCTTCCCGAGTTCGACACGGGACTGCCGTGCCACCTCGGCCGCGACCGGCGCGTACGCGGCATCCACATGCCGCTTCAACTCCCCGAACGCACGATTCACCGCGAGCAACTCCCCAGGAGCGAGCCCGCCCGGCTCACCATCACCACCCGCCGCAGCGAGCGCGGCGAGGGCCTCGGTGATGCCGGCGAGCGCGTCCTTCATGCCTTCGACATTAGAACATACCTACGACATTCAAGCCGCGATAGCGTGGAGCGGTGGAGAACGAGTGGGTCGCGAGAGTGGTGTTGTGCGCCGTCATGGTCGTCGCGGGCGTCCTTCTCGTGTGGATGGCGAATGCGGCGGCGTCCGGACGTCTGAAGCGCAACCAGCTCGCCGGCATTCGGATTCCCAGCACGATGGTGAGCGACGAAGCCTGGCTTGCAGCGCATATGCGTGCGCGGGGTGTGACGGTGTGCGCCGGAGTGGTCAGCATCCTGAGTGGGGCCTTCGCACTCCTTCCCGTCTCGATGCCGGTGGTGCTCATCGGCGTGCTGGCCGCCGCGCTCGTCGTGCTCGGATTCGTCTTGTACGGGGCTCGGGTCGGCGGTGTAGCTGCGAGAGCGGTTTCCGAGTCGTGATCGCACACGTCGCGTGCGGTCGAACTTCTCCCGCTGGGGTCAGTCGCGGCTGCAGAGAAAATGCTCGTTGAGGGACCGCGACTCGAACACGATCCACCGGCTACCTTGATCCGTATGGGTGACATCGGGAAACGAGGCCGCGCTTTGAAGCTCGACGGCATCCTCGCCGTCATTGCCGCTGTCTCGCTCCTTTCCGCCTGCGCGCAGTCCGGTCCGATCCCGCGCGCGCCCGACGATGATCCGATCGAGGCGGCGAAGGCGCTGGCAGATGCTCCGGACGAGGTCCGGGCAAGCGATGCCGGCGCGAGCTGTGGAGCGTTCGTCCTCGGTCAGGGAGAAGCAATTCCGACTGAGGCGGTCGAGTGCCTGGCCGCGGCTGCCGGTTCGGGCGAGCGCGCGCAGCTCGCCTGGAGCTTCCCCACCACCGAAGGCGACCCGATCGTGTCCTTCGCGTTCGCAGCGGAGGGCTCCGATGTCACCGTCTACACCACGAACGCCTTCGATTCGTGGGGCGGAGACCCTCAGTGGACGCGAAGCACGTGCGATTCGAGCACGGCCACAAGCCTCACGGGTTGCCTGCACGGTTAGCGACTGACGTCTCCGCGATCGCGAGAGCAGGCGCATGGCGGCCTCGGCGCGCCCGGCCGCGATCAGTGACCGGCGGTCAGTGCCGCGTAGGCGGCTGCGGCGAGGATCTCTCGCACTTCGCCGTCGTCGTGGGCGGTGCGCAGCGCGCGCAGTGAGTGCGGTGTCGAGTTGATGAGCCCGAACCCGGCATGCGCTTGGACGCGGAGTCGGTCGCGACTGGCACCGGGGTGGAGGTGCGAGAGGACGTCGATCCACAGATCGATGTACTCGCGTTGCAGCCGTCGCACTTCTCGACGGTCATCCTGTTCGAGGCGGCCGAGGCCGCGGTCCTGGGCGCGGATGACGTCGCTCTCGTCGACGGCGAAGTCCACGTGGAATGCGACGAGTGCGCGCAACTGATCGGTCGCGGTCCCGTGCGCGTCGACGACGGCACGCCCACCGTCGAGCAGGCGTTCACTGGTGCGCTGCAGCAGCGCTCCGAGCAGGGCCTGTTTGCTGCGGAAGTGGCGGTACACGGCCGGGCCCGTGATGCCGACCGCTGACCCGAGGTCTTCGAGGCTCACGCCGTCGAATCCCTTTGCGGCGAACAGTCGTGCAGCTTCACGCAGAAGCGCGGCAGATCGATCGGCCTTCGCGCGCTCGCGCGGGGTCGTGTCTGGAGTGCTTGCCATCTCAGTTAATCCTCGCTAACCTGGGATGCATCGAGTTAGTGCACACTAACCGATCGTCCGGCGGGGCCGCCAGACGATGAGACCGGATTGTGACATCGACGGAGATGCCATGGCAACGCTCACCGGCGCCGCCGCACACGACGACGCCTTCAACAGGAACCGCGACGGACAGCGCGCCGCTGCCGCAGCACTGCGCGAACGACTCGACCGTACCGCCGCCGGCGGACCCGAGCGTGCACGTTTACGTCACACGGCACGCGGCAAGCTGCTCCCGCGCGACCGGGTCTCCCGATTGCTCGACGAGGGGAGTCCCTTCATCGAACTCGCGCCCCTCGCCGCCGAAGGACTCTATGACGGCGACGCGCCGGCCGCGGGGGTGATCGCGGGGATCGGCCTGGTGCACGGGCGGCACGTCATGGTCATCTGCAACGATGCGACCGTCAAGGGCGGCACGTACTATCCGATGACCGTCAAGAAGCACCTGCGCGCGCAGGAGGTCGCCCTCGAGAATCGCCTGCCGTGCATCAGCCTCGTCGACTCCGGGGGCGCGTTCCTGCCCAAGCAGGATGAGGTGTTCCCCGACCGCGACCACTTCGGGCGCATCTTCTACAACCAGGCCAGGCTGTCGGCCGCCGGCATTCCGCAGATCGCCGCCGTCCTCGGCTCCTGCACCGCAGGCGGCGCGTATGTCCCCGCGATGAGCGACGAGACCGTCATCGTGCGGGGCCAGGGCACGATCTTTCTGGGCGGACCGCCGCTCGTGAAAGCAGCGATCGGTGAGGTCGTCACCGCCGAAGAGCTCGGTGGCGGAGAACTGCACGCCCGCACCTCGGGGGTCGTCGACCACCTCGCCGAAGACGACGAGCACGCGCTCGAGATCGTCCGCGACATCGTCGCGACCCTGCCCGCACCGGTCGCGCCGGTGTGGGAGGTGGCCGACAGCGTCGAACCGCTCATGGACCCTACTGAGCTCGACGGTGTCGTGCCGGTCGACGTCAACCAGCCGTATGACGTGCACGAGGTCATCGGGCGCCTGGTCGACGGCAGCGAGTTCCACGAGTTCAAACGCGAGTACGGCACCACGCTGGTCACCGGGTTCGCGCGCATCCACGGGCACCCGGTCGGGATCGTCGCGAACAACGGCATCCTCTTCGGCGAGTCCGCGTTGAAGGGCGCGCACTTCATCGAGCTGTGCGACCAGCGCGGTGTGCCGTTGCTGTTCCTGCAGAACATCACCGGGTTCATGGTGGGGCGGGATGCCGAGGCCGGCGGCATCGCGAAAGACGGCGCCAAGATGGTCACCGCCGTCGCCACGACGCGCGTGCCCAAGCTCACCGTCATCATCGGTGGCTCGTTCGGCGCAGGCAACTACTCCATGTGCGGCAGGGCGTACTCGCCTCGGTTCCTGTGGTCGTGGCCCGCCAGCCGCATCTCGGTGATGGGCGGTCCGCAGGCGGCCTCGGTGCTGTCGACTGTCAAGGGCGACCAACTCGCCGCGGCCGGCGAGGAATGGGATGCCGAGGCCAAGGCGGCCTTCGAAGCACCCGTGCGCGCGCAGTTCGAGCAACAGGGTTCCCCGTATTACGCAACCGCCAGGCTGTGGGACGACGGCATCGTCGATCCGCTGCACACCCGAGATCTGCTCGGCCTCGCCCTCGACGTCTGCTCCCGCACGCCCCTGCCCGAGCCCCGCTTCGGCATCTTCCGGATGTGATCACCGTGCCTCAGCCCCCCTTCACCACCGTGCTCGTCGCCAACCGCGGCGAGATCGCCCGCCGTGTCATCCGGACGCTGCGCCGGCTCGGCATCCGTTCGGTCGCCGTGTACAGCGACGCCGACACCGACGCCCCACACGTGCGCGAGGCCGACGTCGCCGTGCGCATCGGACCGGCAGCGGCATCGTCGTCGTACCTCGATGTGGATGCCGTCGTCGGTGCAGCCCGTGCCACCGGCGCGCAGGCGATCCACCCCGGCTACGGGTTCCTCTCCGAGAACGTCGCATTCGCCCGCGCGTGCGCCGCCGCGGGCATCGTCTTCATCGGCCCGGGTGAGCGTGCGCTGGAGGTCATGGGCGACAAGATCCGCGCGAAGGCGCAGGTGGAGGCGTTCGACGTGCCGACGGTTCCCGGCTTCAGCGCCGCGGGAATCGACGACGCCGATATCGCCGCTCGCGCCGACGACGTCGGCTACCCGCTCCTGGTCAAGCCGTCCGCCGGCGGCGGTGGCAAGGGGATGCAGGTCGTCCGCAGTGCAGCCGAGCTTCTCGATGCGCTCGCCGGGGCACGCCGTGTGGCGCGGGCCGCATTCGGCGACGACACGCTGCTGCTGGAGCGGCTCATCGAGAAGCCCCGCCACATCGAAGTGCAGGTGCTCGCCGACGAGCACGGCGGGATCGTGCATCTCGGTGAACGCGAGTGCACCCTGCAGCGCCGCCATCAGAAGGTCATCGAGGAGGCGCCGTCGCCGCTGGTCGACGACGCCATGCGTGCCCGTCTCGGCGCGGCTGCCTGCGCCGCCGCTGCCAGCGTCGACTACCGCGGTGCCGGCACGGTCGAGTTCCTGGTGCCCGGCGACCGCCCCGATGAGTGCTTCTTCATCGAGATGAACACGCGCCTGCAGGTCGAACACCCGGTCACCGAAGAGGTCACCGGCGTCGACCTCGTCGAACAGCAGGTGCGCATCGCGGCGGGGGAGCCGCTCCCGTTCGTGCAGGACGACATCCGGCTGCGCGGCCACGCGATCGAGGCCCGCGTGTACGCCGAGAGCCCTGAGCGCGGCTTTCTGCCCGCGACCGGTGAGGTGCTGCGGTGGCGCGCTGCGGAGGGCGCCCGCACCGACGGTGGCGTCGAGACCGGATCGGTCGTCACGGCCGACTACGACCCGATGATCGCCAAGGTCATCGCTGTCGCCGAGGATCGGGCAACTGCGCTGAACCGGCTCGACACGGCGCTCGCCGAGACGGTGCTGCTCGGTGTGGACACCGGCATCCGGTTCCTGCGCGCATTGATCGCTGACCCGCCCGTGCGCGCGGGCGATATGGACACCGGGCTCATCGATCGGATGCCGCCGCCCGAACCCGTGCCGGCACCCGAGGCCGCCCTCGCAGCAGCAGCGGCACTGGTGGCGGCGTCACGCCCGCGTGCGCACGGCGTGTGGGGCGAGCTGACCGGGTTCCGAAGCGGGGCGCCCACCACCGACACGGTCTTGCTGCGCGACGCGACGGGTGCCGTGCACGCTGTGCCGGTCGGCGACCCCGCCGAGCCGGAAGCGATTGCCGATGCGGACGGCGCCGTCTGGGTGCACGCCGACGGCGGAGCGCACCGGCTTGAGCCGGTCGGCCGGCGCGCCGCGATGCTGTCGCGCCTCGCAGCGGCCGGACGAGGGGCGGATGCGGCGGCTCCCGAACTGCGCGCCCCCATGCCCGGCACCGTCGTCGCGGTGCACGTCACCGACGGCGACGTCGTCACCGCAGGAACCCGCCTCGTGACCATCGAGGCCATGAAGATGGAGCACACCGTGACGGCGCCCCACGACGGCGTCGCACGGATCCACGTCAGCAGCGGCGCGCAGGTGCGCCGCGACGAACTGCTGGCAGACGTCACGGCGCATCACGCTGGAGAGGAACAGAAATGACGTTCGAGCTCACCGACTACGGGCTGGAAGAGGACCACGTCGAACTCGCGCGCATGGTGCGCGCATTCGCCGATGAGCAGGTCGCCCCGGTCGCCTACGAAGCCGACCGCACGAAGACGCTGCCGATGGACATCGTCGCCCAGATGGGCGACCTCGGCCTGTTCGGACTGCCCTTCCCCGATGAGCACGGCGGGCAGGGTGGCGACTACCTCGCGCTGTGCCTGGCGATCGAAGCGCTCGCGCGCGTCGACCAATCGATCGCGATCACCCTCGAGGCAGGCGTCAGCCTCGGCGCCATGCCGATCCACCGGTTCGGCACCGACGCGCAGAAGGCAGAGCTGCTGCCCGACCTGCTCGCCGGGCGTGCCCTGGCAGGCTTCGGGCTCACCGAACCCGACGCCGGGTCCGATGCCGGTGCCACCCGCACCACGGCGACGCTCGACGGCGGCGAGTGGGTCATCAACGGCGCCAAGCAGTTCATCACCAACTCGGGCACGCCGATCACCCGCTTCGTGACGGTGACCGCTGTGACGGGGCGCGACGGTGACCGCAAGGAGATCTCGACGATCATCGTGCCCTCCGGCACCCCGGGATTCACCGTCGAACCCGCCTACGACAAGGTGGGCTGGCACGCGAGCGACACGCATCCACTCACCTTCGACGGCGCACGCGTACCCGAAGCCAATCTGCTGGGGGAGCGCGGACGCGGGTTCGCGAACTTCCTGCACATCCTCGACGAGGGCCGCATCGCGATCGCCGCGCTGTCGACCGGAGCCGCCGAGGGATGCCTGGACGCCGCCATCGAACACGCGAAGACCCGCACCGTGTTCGGCGAGGTGCTCTCGCAACGGCAGGCGATCCAGTTCATGATCGCCCGCATGCAGCTGCGCGTGCACAACGCCCGACTCGCGTGGCATCACGCAGCGCGACTGCGTGATGAGGGGCGCCCCTTCAAGGGCGCCGCGGCCATCGCAAAGCTCACCGCGAGCGACGCGGCGATGGACAACGCCCGCGACGCGACGCAGATCTTCGGCGGCAACGGGTTCATGAACGAGTTCCCCGTCGCCCGGCACTACCGCGACTCGAAGATCCTCGAGATCGGTGAGGGGACGAGCGAAGTGCAACTGCTCGTCATCGCGCGCGAACTGGGCCTTGCCGGGTAGCGTGACAGCGTGACCGAAATCGTGCAGCGGGGACTGTTCTTCGACGAGTTCGAGGTGGGCACCGTCTACGCACACCGCCCCGGACGCACCGCGACCGAGGCCGACAACGTCCTGTTCACCACCCTCACCATGAACAGCCAGGCCCTGCACTTGGATGCCGCCTACTCGGCGACCCAGCCGTTCGGCAAACCGCTCATCAACTCGATGTGGACACTCGCCACGATGGTCGGCGCCTCGGTCACCCAGCTCACGCAGGGCACGCTCGTCGCACAGCTCGGCCTCGGCGACATCTCGTTCCCGCATCCGCTGTTCGCGGGCGACACCCTGTACACCTCGACCGAGATCGTCGAGGCGCGGCCATCGCGCTCACGCCCCGGGCAGGGCATCGTCACGATGCGCCACACCGGCCGCAATCAAGACGGCGAGGTCGTCGCGGTCGCCACCCGAACGGCCCTCATGTGGGCGTCGCCGGCTGCTGAGGAGGAATCATGAGTGCATTCGCGCTCGGACCGGCACTGCTGTTCTGCCCGGCCGACCGACCCGAGCGGTTCGGCAAAGCACTCGTGCGCTCCGACGCCGTCATCCTCGATCTCGAAGACGCCGTCGCGCCGGCCGCGAAACAGGCCGCCCGTGGCGCGCTCATCGACGCCCACGTCGACCCCGAACGCGTCATCGTGCGTGTCAACTCCGTCGGCAGCGCCGACTTCGAATCCGACATCGCCACGCTCTCGCAGACCGACTTCCGCACGATCATGCTCGCGAAGGCCGAATCGGCGAAAAAGATCGCGCGCATCGACGCCCGGTTCGACATCGTCGCGCTGTGCGAGACGGCCAAAGGCGTCGTCGCATCCGAGAAGATCGCCGGCCTCGAGAACGTCGTCGCGCTCATGTGGGGTGCAGAAGACCTCGTCGCATCCCTCGGCGGCACGTCCAGCCGCACCGCGAAAGGGCGCTACCGCGACGTGGCGCGGGCCGCACGCTCGCGCGTGCTGCTGGCCGCCGCAGCCGCGGGCAAGGCGGCCATCGACGCGGTGCACCTCGACATCGCCGACGAGGCCGGGCTCGCGCGCGAAGCCGCGGACGCGGCAGCAAGCGGATTCGCTGCGACCGCCTGCATCCACCCGGGGCAGGTCGAGACCATCCGTGCCGCGTACCGTCCCGATCCGAAGGATCTCGCCTGGGCGCGGGGTGTGCTCGCGGCTGCGGATGGGCAGCCCGGCGTCTTCTCGCACGGCGGGCGCATGGTCGACGAGCCGGTGCTGCGGCACGCCCGCACGCTCGTCGCGCGCGATCAGGCTGGGTAGGCGGCGTACGAGAGCAGGCTGAGCCGGTCACGTTCCATCAAGAACGTGTGCGCGGATCCGTTGGCCAGGCGTTCGCCCTCGGCCGGGAACGCACCGCCCGTCGCGTGCCGGATGAGCTCGCGGATGAGCGCCCCGTGCGAGACGACGATGAGCGACGGCGCCTGCGGGGCGGTCGCGTGACGTGCGTCGCGAATCGCCGCACGCAGACCCGACAGCGCACGGGTGCGCACGTCGGTCCACGTCTCGGCGCCGGGCACCTGGGCGACATGCCAGTCGCCCCAGCGTTCGTGGAACTCGTCGATGCCGAGCCCTTCGGCTTCGCCGTAGTTGCGTTCGCGCAGTTGGGGATACGTCGCCGGCGCGTCGACGCCGAGTTCGGCGGCGATGAGCAGCGCCGTCTCGTGCGCGCGCGACAGATCGCTCGAAACGACGACGAGCGGGTCGCCGTCGACGAGGTGCCGCAGGCCGGCGGCGGCTTCTCGAGCCTGCTCGCGGCCGGTGTCGTTGAGCGGGATGTCGGCGGACCCCTGGATGCGGCGCTGCGCGTTCCAGTCGGTCTGTCCGTGGCGGACGAGAGTGAGGGTGGTCACCCTGTCGAGCCTACGCGTGCCGCGGCGTGGTTCAGCCCAGGGCGCCGAGGGCCCGCGAGAGCTGCTGCAGCACCTCGGTCGTGCCGGCGTCGATCTTGACGGTGGCCTTCGCATCGGCGCGGGTCTGCCCGCGGTTGACGATGACGACAGGCAGCTTGCGACGGCGCGCGCGTTCGACGAGCCGGATGCCGGAGTTGACCACGAGCGACGACCCCGCCACCAGCAGGGCGTCGCTCGAACGCACGAGCTGCTCGGCCTCGTGGAACTTCTCGGTGGGGATGAACTCGCCGAAGAAGACGACGTCGGGCTTGAGCATGCCGGTGCAGACGCTGCAGGTGGGCACGATGAACCCGTCACTCGACGACGGCAGCACATCGCCGTCCGGGCCGAGATCGACGCTGTCGGGCACGGTGATCCACGGGTTCTCGTGCTCGACGCGCGCGGCGAGGTCACGCCGGTCGAACACCTGCCCGCAACGGGTGCAGAAGACACGCCGCATCGTCCCGTGGAGCTCGACGACGCGTCGGCTGCCGGCGCGCACATGCAGCCCGTCGACGTTCTGAGTGATGACACCGGTGGCGACCCCCGTCGCCTCCAGCTCGGCGAGCGCCGCGTGTCCGCCGTTGGGCTGCGACGCCGCGAACGTGCGCCACCCGAGGTGGCTGCCGATCCAGTACCGGCGCCGTGCCTCTTCGCTGCCCAGAAACTGCTGCACGGTCATCGGCGTGCGGGTCGGCGCGCCCTTGCCGCGGTAGTCGGGGATGCCGGAGTCGGTCGAGACGCCGGCGCCCGTGAGCACGGCGATGCGCCGCCCGGCGAGTGCATCGACCGCGCGGCCGACGGCAGCCGTGGTCGCGGGGTCGAAGCCGAGGAGCGCGGTCATGGCCCTGAGCCTACGCGGCCCGGTTTTCGCGCAGGTTACGGCGCGTGCGAAAGTGGGCGGATGCAACCCGTCCGCATCGCCGACCCCGCCGATCCGCGACTGTCGGACTACCGCGACCTGACCGATGTCGCCCTCCGCCGTGTTCGTGAGCCCGAGGAGGGGCTGTACATCGCCGAGTCGGCGAAGGTCATCGCTCGAGCGGTGGCGGCGGGGCACCGTGTGCGCTCGGTGCTCGTACAGGAGAAGTGGCTGGGCGATGTCGCCGAACTCGCGGGTGATGCGCCGGTGCTCGTCGTCAGTGACGTCGTCGCCGAGCAGCTGACCGGCTACGCCGTGCATCGTGGGGCACTCGCGGCCATGCACCGCCCCGCGCTGCCCGCGGTCGCAGACGTCGTGCGTGATGCCCGACTCGTGCTGGTGCTCGAAGACATCGTCGACCACACGAACGTCGGAGCGGCGTTCCGCGCCGCAGCCGGACTCGGTGCCGACGCCGTGCTCGTCGCACCCCGATGCGCCGACCCGCTTTACCGGCGCAGTGTGCGGGTGAGCATGGGCACCGTGTTCCAGGTGCCGTGGACGCGGCTACCGGAGTGGCCGGCGGCGCGCGATGAACTGCACGCCGCCGGCTTCCATCTCGCCGCACTCGCGCTCGCCGACGATGCGGTGCCGCTCGATGCATTCGCGTCAGCGCGCCCCGAGCGCGTGGCGCTGCTGATGGGAGCCGAGGGTGACGGGCTGTCACCACGCGCGATCGAAGCGGCCGACACGATCGTGACGATTCCGATGGCCGGCGGCGTCGACTCCCTCAACGTCGCCGCCGCGAGCGCCGTCGCCCTCTGGGCGCTGCGCTGAGTCAGGCCTGCTGGCCGCGACCGGCGGCGCGGTCGGCGGCCGGGGCCTCGACGATCGTGGGCAGACCGATCGGCGCGGCGTCGGGCCGCTTAGCCGTGACGTTGTCGCCGCTGGACTGGTGGCGCAGGCGTCGAAGCACCCACGGCACGAGGTGTGCCCGCGCCCAGACCAGGTCGTTCACGCGCGCCTCGCGCCATGTGAGCGAGGGGAGCGGGTCGGGCTGCATCGGCTGCAGGTCGTTCGGCACGTTCAGGGCTCGAAGCACCATCCGCGCGACCTCGTGGTGGCCGAGGGCGTTCAGGTGCAGCCGGTCGTCGTCGAAGAACCGCATGTCCTGGATGTCCTTCAGCGCCCACTGATCGGCGACGATGCAGTCGTAGCGGTCGGCGATGCCGCGGATATTCTCGTTGTAGATCGCGACCTTGCCACGGATCCCGCGGAACACGGGCGTGAAGTTGGTGTCGATCCCGGTGAAGACGATCACGGTGGCGCCCTGCGAGGTGAGGCGGGCCACGGCATCCTCGAACTGCTGCGCGACGGCATCGGGGTCGCTGCCGGGGCGGATGACGTCGTTGCCGCCCGCCGAGAACGTCACGAGGTCGGGCGCCAGCGCGAGGGCCGGTTCGATCTGGTCGGCGACGATCTGCCCGATGAGCTTGCCGCGGACCGCCAGGTTCGCGTAGGCGAAGTCGTCGACCTGCCCGCCGAGCACTTCGGCGACGCGGTCGGCCCAGCCGCGGTGCCCGCCCGGCAGCGACGGCTCGGGGTCGCCGATGCCCTCGGTGAACGAGTCGCCCACCGAGACCATGCGCCGCCACGGGTGCGTGCTCTCGTTCGGGATATACGGACTGCGGTGCTCGTCGTTCGACGCGTCGTTCCTGCGCATTGCCTCTTCCTCGACTCGTGGTCGCCATCGAGGCTACCTGGACTGGGGGGTGAACCGCGTCGGATCGCCGCCGGTGGGGTACGGGTCGTTTAGGGTGGTCACTCGTGACGGCACGGGAACAGGAGCATTTCGGCAGTTTCGCCGCCGAGCACCTGTCTCCGTCGTTCCCGCAGCGCGCCCCGTGGGGAACGGCGCAGAACCTGCGTGCCTGGCAGGCTGAAGCGCTCGAAGCGTACTTCGCCGCCGACGGCCCCGACGGGGTGGGATCGGGTCCCCGTGACTTCCTCGCCGCCGCGACCCCGGGCGCCGGAAAGACGACCTTCGCCCTGCGCCTGGCATCCGAACTGCTGCGCCGGAACGTCGTCGACCGGATCGTCGTTGTCGCGCCCACCGAGCACCTGAAGACCCAGTGGGCCGATGCGGCCGCGCGCGTGTCGATCCGACTCGATCCGCGGTTCAGCAACCGGCATCACACGCCGTCGAGGCAGTACCACGGTGTCGCCGTGACCTACGCGCAGGTCGCCGTCAAGGCATCCGTGCACCAGACCCTCACGCTCGACAAGCGCACGCTGGTCATCCTCGACGAGGTGCACCACGGCGGTGACGCACTCAGCTGGGGTGAGGCGCTGCGCGAGGCCTACGGTCGCGCGACCCGCCGCCTGCTGCTCAGCGGTACGCCGTTTCGCAGCGACACCGCACCCATCCCGTTCGTGGAGTACCACCCGAACGAGAAGGGCATCCGCCTCTCGCGCACCGACTACAACTACGGCTACGGTCGCGCGCTCGAAGACGGGGTCGTGCGCCCCGTGCTGTTCCACGTGTATGCGGGCAAGATGCGCTGGCGCACGCGGGCGGGCGACGAGCTCGAAGCGCAGCTCGGTCAGGACAACACGAAGGACGTCACCTCCCAGGCGTGGCGGACCGCCCTCGACCCCGACGGTGACTGGATCCCCGCGGTCCTCACCTCCGCCGATCAGCGACTCACCGAGGTGCGGCAGGACGTGCCAGATGCCGGTGGCCTGGTCATCGCGACCGATCAGACCGCCGCGCGCGCCTACGCTGCGATCCTGAAGACCATCACGGGGGAGTCGCCCACCGTCGTCCTCTCCGACGACAAGGCCGCCTCGGGGCGCATCGAAACGTTCTCGCAGACCGACTCCCGCTGGATGGTCGCGGTGCGGATGGTCTCCGAAGGCGTCGACGTGCCACGGCTCGCCGTCGGCGTCTACGCCACGAGCGCCTCCACGCCGCTGTTCTTCGCGCAGGCGATCGGGCGTTTCGTGCGTGCCCGACGCCGCGGCGAGGCGGCATCCGTCTTCCTCCCCAACGTGCCGCAGCTGCTCACGCTCGCCGGCGAGATGGAACGCGAACGCGATCACGCGCTCGACCGCGACACCGACGGTGACGACGACGGCCTCGAGGACGGCCTGCTCGACGAGGCCGAGCGCGAAGACAAGGCATCCGACGCACTGACCGAGGAGTTCACCTACCAGGCACTCGGGTCGGTCGCGCATTTCGACCGGGTCGTGTTCGACGGCCGCGAGTTCGGTCAGCTCGCCGTTCCCGGCACGCCCGAGGAGCAGGAGTTCCTGGGACTGCCGGGCCTGCTCGAACCCGAGCACGTGCACGAGTTGCTCATGCAGCGGCAGGCCCGCCAGTCCCGGCACCGCAAGGTGCGGGAGGCCGCCGAGGCTGAGGCCCGCGACCGCGGCGAGGCCGTCGAGTCCGACACCGCGGTGCCGGCGCCGTTGCACCGGACGCTGCGCGAACAGCGGCAGCTGCTGAACAGCCTCGTGGGACTGTACGCCCGGCAGAGCGGCGAGCCGCACGGGGCTGTGCATGCAGAACTGCGACGCGTGTGCGGTGGGCCGGCGGTCGCGCAGGCCACCGTCACGCAGCTGCAGTCCCGCATCGACATCCTTCGCTCGCGCGTCCGGTCCTGAGCGGCCGCTACACTCCCGGCCATGACCGGCCACCGCTACGCGTTCACCTCGCACTGGAGCGTGCCGCTCGAGGTGCACGCGTGCTGGGCTGCGATCGCCGACGCCGTCGAGCGCGGCGAGACGCCCTGGTGGCCGGGGGTGCGTCTCGAGCCGGGTCCGCTGCGAGACGGCGAGGAGCGGATGCTGGTGGTGCGCAGTCCGCTCGGATACCGGCTGCGGGTGCGTGTGCGCTTCTGTGAGGTGGATCCGCCGCGGCGCCTGGCGGCGCACGCCCGAGGTGACCTCGTCGGCGGCGGCAGCATCGCACTCACGCCCGCGGGCTCGCACGGCACCCTCGTGACCTGGGTGTGGACCGTCCGCGCGCACACGCAGTGGATGCGACTGCTCGAGCCGGTGCTGCGACCGGTCTTCGGCCTCGCGCACGCCACCGTCATGGCGCGGGGGCGTCGCGGCCTGCTGCGCGCGGTCGCGCACGGTTCGGAGCCCCGAAATGCTGGCAATCCGGGGCTTTCGTCCGATCGGACCCCGACCGCTGGCTAGCGTGGAAGGCGTCTTCCCGCCCCCGAATCGGAGCCCGCGTGAGCCTGCCCGCCACCCCGACCGCCCGCGATCGTCGCCGCTGGGCGCAGTACCTCGTCGACGAACGCGCCGAGGCGCGCGTCTACCGCGAACTCGCCGCCCGCCGGTCGGGGGAGGAGCGGGCGATCCTGCTCGCCCTCGCCGACGCGGAGGGGCGTCACGAGGCGCACTGGCTCGAGCTGCTGGGCGGTGAGCCGACGCGCCTGCCGAGCCCCGGCATCGGCACGCGGATGCTGGCGTGGATGGCGCGCCGGTTCGGCTCGATCTTCGTGCTCGCGCTCGCCCAGAACGCCGAAAGCCGGTCGCCGTACGACACCGAGCCCTACGCGACGGCCCGCATGGCGGCCGACGAGAAGGTGCACAGTGAGGTCGTCCGGGGCCTCGCTGCTCGCGGCCGTCGCCGGCTGTCGGGCACTTTCCGCGCGGCCGTCTTCGGGGCCAACGACGGACTCGTCTCGAACCTCGCCCTCGTGATGGGCATCGGCGCGACGGGCGTCGCCCCGCAGTTCGTCCTCTTCAGCGGCGTTGCGGGGCTGCTCGCGGGCGCCTTGTCGATGGGGGCCGGGGAGTTCGTCTCGGTGCGGTCGCAACGCGAGCTGCTCGATGCCACCCAGCCGTCCGCCGACGCCGCGGACGCACTGCCCGATCTCGACCTCGACGCCAACGAACTCGCGCTCGTCTATCGCACGCGGGGCATGGCCGAAGCCGACGCGCTCGCGCGGGCCCGCCGCGTCGTGCACGCCGCGCAGACCCAGGATCCGTCGCACCCGTACGGGCCGGAGGCCGCCGACGCCCATGACCACGACGTGGTCGGCGGCGCTTTCGGCGCCGCGGCCTCGAGCTTCCTGTTCTTCGCCTCGGGTGCCATCATCCCGGTGCTGCCGTGGCTGTTCGGGCTGTCCGGCATCCCGGCTGTCGTGATCGCTCTCGCCCTCGTGGGGATCGCGTTGCTCGCGACCGGCGCAACCGTCGGGTTGCTCTCGGGTGGGCCGCCGCTTCGACGCGGGCTGCGGCAGCTCGCGATCGGCTTCGGCGCAGCCGCTGTCACCTACGCGCTGGGGCTCGTGTTCGGGGTGTCGCTGGCGTGAGCGCGGTTCGTCGCACGAGCTCGGACGTGCTAGGCTCGATCTTCGGTTGGTGACAACCACACACCCATGCGCGGGTGGCGGAATAGGTAGACGCGCTAGCTTGAGGTGCTAGTGCCCGTATAGGGCGTGGGGGTTCAAGTCCCCCCTCGCGCACAAGAGAAAAGGCCCCGATCTCGGGGCCTTTTCCATATCCGGCGGACGGCGACGACAGGGAGCACGGCCATGACCGAGAGCACCGAGACGGACCTGCCGGAGGTGGCGCGCGTCGCGCGTGATCTGATCCGATTCGACACGACGAACTGGGGCGAGGGTCGTTCGCGCGGCGAGCGCGAAGCCGCCGAGTACGTCGGCGCGTACCTGGAATCGCTCGGACTCGTCCCGGAGTACTACGAACCGGTTCCGCGCCGCACCAACGTGATGGCGCGCATCCCGGGACGCGACCGTTCCCGGCCTGCGCTCGTCCTCCACGGGCACCTCGACGTCGTGCCCGCCGTCGCCGAGGACTGGAGCGTCGACCCCTTCGCGGGCATCGTGAAGGACGGCATGCTGTGGGGCCGCGGCGCCGTCGACATGAAGGACATGGATGCCATGATCCTCACGTCGGTCGCCGACCTGCTGCGCGGGGGCGAGCAGCCCGAGCGCGACTTGATCCTGACCTTCTTCGCCGACGAGGAGAACGGCGGGGTCGAGGGTTCGCAGTTGGTGGTCCGCGACCGGCCCCAGTGGTTCGCCGGCGCGAGCGAGGCCATCAGCGAGGTCGGGGGCTACTCGATCGCCGTCGGCGACCGCCGGGCCTACCTGCTGCAGGTCGGGGAGAAGGCGCTCGTCTGGATCCGTCTGCACGCCCGCGGCCTCGCAGGTCACGGCAGCCGGTTCCACCATGACAACGCCGTGACCCGGCTTGCCGAGGCCGTCACCGCGCTCGGGCGTGCGTCGTGGCCGATCGAATTGACTGCGACGACGCGCGAACTCGTGGACGAACTCGCGCGCATGGCGGGCGTCGACCCCACCGACCCCGACGCCGTCGCGGCGGCCACGGGGCCGGCATCCGCATTCCTCAGCTCGACCTTCCGGACGACCACGAATCCGACCGGGCTCACCGCCGGCTACAAGCACAACGTCATTCCCGACAACGCCGTCGCGGCGATCGACATCCGCACCCTGCCCGGTCAAGAGGACGCCGTCCTCGCCGAAGTGCAGCGGCTCGTGGGCGACGACATCGAGATCGAGGTCGTCCACCGCGACATCGGGCTCGAGGTGCCGTTCGGCGGCGATCTGGTCGACCGGATGGTCGCCGCACTGAACCGGCACGACCCGGGCGTCCCCGTCGTGCCGTACCTGATGGGCGGCGGCACCGACAACAAGGCCCTCGCCGAGCTCGGTATCGTCGGGTTCGGGTTCGCGCCGTTGCGCCTTCCGTCCGATCTCGACTTCACGGGTATGTTCCATGGGGTGGACGAGCGCGTCCCCGTCGACGCGCTGACGTTCGGCCAGGCCGTGCTCACCGACCTCATCCGCTCCGCCTGACCGCGCCGAAACCCGAAGGACACCATGGATCTGTTCGAGGCGATCTTCCTCGGGATCATCCAGGGACTGACCGAGTTCCTGCCGATCTCCTCCAGCGCGCACCTGCGCATCGTGGGCGAGTTCCTGCCGTCTGCAGAAGACCCCGGCGCCACGTTCACCGCGATCACCCAGATCGGCACCGAGCTTGCCGTGCTCGTCTACTTCTGGAAGAAGATCACGCGCATCATCACGAAGTGGTTCCAGTCGTTGGCGGGCAAGGTCGACCGTAACGACCCCGACGTGCGCATCGGGTGGATCGTCATCATCGGCACGCTGCCGATCGGTGTGCTCGGGTTCCTCTTCCAGGACGTCATCCGCGATACGTTCCGCAATCTCTGGCTCGTCGCCGTCGTGCTGATCGTCTTCGGCATCCTCCTCGGCATCGCCGACGCGCTCGGTCGCCGTGAGCGCACCGAGGCCGACATGACCTACCCGCACGGGCTCGCGCTCGGATTCGCGCAGGCCCTCGCCCTGATTCCCGGTGTCTCGCGTTCCGGCGCGACCACGACGATGGGGCGCGCACTCGGCTACACCCGTCCCGCCGCCGCCGAGGTGGCATTCCTGCTGGCCGTGCCCGCCGTGTTCGGCTCGGGCGTCTACGAGCTGATCCAGGCGATCCGCGAGCCCGGCCAGTCGGTGTTCTCGCTCGGTGAGACGGCGGCGGCCACTGTCGTCGCGTTCGGTGTCGGTCTCGCGGTCATCGCGTTCTTGATGCGCTACCTCAAGCGCGGCAGCTTCCTGCCGTTCGTGGTCTACCGTGTGCTGCTCGGCATCGCGCTGATCATCCTGCTCAGCGTCGGGGTGCTGCAGCCGTACTGATCCGGTCGGCCGGTCAGCGGCGCGGGTCGTCGCGGCCGGGCTTTGTCGGGCCGTCGCCGCCGCGGCGCAGGTACTTCTCGAACTCCTGCGCGATGGCGTCTCCCGAGGCTTCGGGCGAGTCCCACGTGTCGCGGGTCTGCTCGAGCTGGCGGATGTACTCGGTCATCTCCTCGTCGTCTGCGGCGGCAGCGTCGATCGACGCCTCCCAGGCGAGCGCCTCGGCGGGCAGTTCGCCGCGGTCGACGTGCGCGCCGGTGAGCTCTTCGAGCTTCGACAGCAGGGCGAGCGTCGCCTTCGGCGAGGGGGAGTGGCCCGCGACATAGTGCGGCACGCTCGCCCAGAGCCCCGCAGTCGGGATGCCGGCTTCTTCAGCAGCGGCCGACAACACACTGAGGATGCCGACGGGCCCCTCGTATGTCGAGCGCTCCAGAGAGAACTCGGCACGCAGCTGCTCGTTCTCGCTTCCGGCGAAGACCGAGATCGGTCGGGTGTGCGGCACATCCGACATCATCGATCCCAGCGCGACGAGCCCTGTGACGTCGTGGCTGAGGGCGATGTCGATGAACTCCGCGGCGAAGGCCTGCCAGGCGCGGGCGGGCTCGACCCCGCTCAACACCCACAGCTCCGGACCGTCGGCCGGCGCGTTCGGTCGCCACACGGTCGCCTCCGGCCACGACAGTGTTCGCGTGCCGTCGGCATCCATGCCGATGGTCGGCCGCGTGTACTGGTAGTCGAAGTAGAGCTCGGGGTCGACCGAGAACACCGATGTGTAGTCGCCCGACGTGCGGATGCGGCTGACGGCGGCCGAGGCCGCTTCGCCGGCGTCGTTCCAGCCGTCGAAGGCCACTACGAGTACTCGCTGTCCGAGAGTCGCCACTGCGCTCCTTCCGCTGCCGGGGTCGATCACCCCACGATACGCCGGGGCGGTGCCCCCGGGGCGCGACCGGCGCGCTCGGTAGGATGGATCAGTGACATCCCCTACCCCTGCCGCGGTCCTGTGGGACATGGACGGCACCCTGGTCGACACCGAACCCTACTGGATGGCTGCGGAGGAGCGACTCGTCGCGAGCCACGGCGGCACGTGGACCCACGAGGAATCCCTGCAGCTCGTCGGGTCGGGACTCGAAGACGCCGCGAAGATCCTGCAGAACGCGGGCGTGTCGCTCGACGTCGACGAGATCGTCCAGACGCTCACGAGCGACGTGATGGTGCAGCTGCAGACGCAGGGTGCGCCGTTCCGACCCGGCGCCCAGGAGCTGCTGCGCAGCCTGCGCGAGGCCGGTGTCAAGACGGCGCTGGTCACGATGTCGATGCGACGGATGGCCGACATCGTCGTCTCCCTCATCGGCTTCGAGGCGTTCGACATCGTCATCGGTGGCGATGACGTCGAGCGACCCAAGCCGCATCCCGATCCCTATCTGCAGGCCTGCCGCGCCCTCGGCGTGTCGCCCGAGGACGCCGTCGCGATCGAGGATTCGCCGAACGGACTGCGCGCGTCGCTGGCGGCCGAGGTGCCGAGCATCGGCGTGCCGCACATCGTTTCGCTCGACGAAGTCGGCGCCGACACCCTCTGGCCGACGCTGGAAGGGCGCACGGCTGAGCACGTCGCGGCGTTTCACGCCGAGCACCGCGCAGGGGCCGCGCTGTGAACGCGCTGCGACCGAGCGGCCCGTTCCGCCTCGGCGACCGCGTCCAGTTGACGGGGCCAAAGGGGCGCCTGCACACCGTGACGCTCCGCGAGGGCGGCGAGCTCCACACGCATCACGGGGTGCTGCGGCACGAGTCGATCGTCGGGCAGCCCGACGGGTCTGTCGTCACCAACAGCGGCGGGCACGAGTACCTCGCGCTGCGCCCGCTGCTGCGGGACTTCGTCATGTCGATGCCGCGGGGAGCGGCGATCGTCTATCCGAAGGATGCCGCGCAGATCCTCGCTTCGGCCGACATCTTCCCCGGTGCGACCGTCGTCGAGGCCGGTGTCGGGTCGGGCGCGCTGTCGCTGTGGCTGCTGCGCGCGATCGGCCCGTCGGGCAGGCTCGTGTCGTTCGAGCGGCGGGCGGAGTTCGCCGAGGTCGCCGAGGCGAACGTCGAGACCTTCCTGGGTGAGCGTCCCGACGCCTGGCGGGTCGTGGTGGGCGATCTCGTCGAATCGCTGCCCAGCGCCGTCGAACCCGGCAGCGTCGACCGCGTCGTGCTCGACATGCTCGCACCATGGGAGTGCATCGATGCGGTGGCCGAGGCGTTGACGCCGGGCGGCGTCGTGCTCTGTTACATCGCGACCGCGACGCAGCTCAGCCGTGTCGCGGAGTACATCCGCGGCTCCGGACTGTTCACCGACCCCGAAGCCACCGAGACGATGGTCCGTGGGTGGCACGTCGAGGGGCTCGCGGTGCGACCCGATCACCGCATGGTCGCCCATACCGGGTTCCTGCTGACCGCTCGTCGCCTTGCGCCGGGAGCCGTGCCGCCCGACGTGCGCAAGCGTGCGTTGAAGAAGCCGAGTTACGCCGACGAGGACGTCGAACTGTGGACGCCCGGCGCCGTCGGAGACCGGCAGATCACCGACAAGAACCTGCGCAAGCGGGTCCGCGACGCGAAGCGCGCCGTCGAAGGAGCCCGTCAAGCGGCCGGGGAGCGCGGCGACGACGACGTAGACTGATCCGGTGCGTCGGATCCCCGCTGTCTTCTCTGTCCTCAGCCTGTCCGCCCTTGCCCTCGTCGGCTGCGCGTCTGCGCAGCCCGGCGACGCGGCGGGCTGCGAGCGTCCGGTCTCCGATTCGACGGTGCTCGATGTGATCGACGCATCGGGCGAACTCGGGCAGCCGACGGTCTCGCTCGGCTCCCCGGTGCACGTCGATGACACCGTCTTCACCGACCTCACGGTCGGGGAGGGCGCTGCCGTGACGACGCGCGCACAGGACGTGCAGTTCACGGTGGCGATCGCCAACGGCTCTTCGGGCGAGACGATCATCGCCTCCGGCACGCAGGTCACCCCGCTCAGCAACTGGGCCGAGCACTACGAAGGCATCGCAGTGATGCTCGAGTGCGCCACGGAAGGGTCGCGCGTGGTCGGTGCGATTCCGGCGAGCGATCTCTCCGAGACGGCTGCGGCCGATCTGGGTCTCACCGAGGGCGACGCGGCCGCCATCGTCATCGATCTGCAGCGGGTCTACCTGCCGGCTGCGAACGGCGCGCCGCAGTACAACGACCGCCCCGGAATGCCGTCGGTCGTGCTCGATCCGTCGGGCCGCCCCGGCATCATCGTCCCCGATGCCGATGCACCGACCGAGCAGGTCGTCGAGGTGCTGAAGAAGGGTGACGGCGCTGAGGTCACCGCTGCCGACTCGGTGCGTGTGCACTACACCGCCGTCGGCTGGGACGATCGCACCGTGGTCGCCTCGACCTGGACGGACGGGGCTTCGGCCGCCGTGACGCTCGCGGGCGACGGCCCGGAGTTCGCCGCAGCACTCGAGGGCCAGACCGTCGGATCGCAGTTGCTGGTGGTCGTGCCGGCCGCCGATGACGCGGCATCCGCCACGGTCTACGTCGTCGACATCCTCGGCACCGACCTCGTCGCGACGCAGTAACCGGAAGTGCGGCGCGGTCACCTCGGGTGCACTGAGGCGGCGACCGCACGGCTCGTGCGCGGGGCTCCGGCTCGGTGCACTCGCGCGTGCCTAGGATGGGCTGGTGCCCACCGAATCCGTCCGCTCCGCCCCTGAGGAGCGTCTCGTCAACCTCGTCGTCGCCCTCATGGCGACCGAGCAGGGACTGACGAAAGAGACGATCCTCTCATCGGTCTCGGGGTACCGCGAGCAGAGCGAAGCCGGCGCCGGCAAGGACGCCCTCGAGAAGATGTTCGAGCGCGACAAGGAGAACCTCCGCGGCCTCGGCGTGCCCATCGAGACGATCGGCGACTACGCCGACCCCGACGACCTGCGCGAGGCGCGGTATCGCGTGCCCACCGCAGAGTACGAACTGCCCGTCGACATCACGTTCACGCCGGCCGAGTTGGCAGTGCTCAACCTCGCCGGCGGCGTCTGGAGCGAGAGTTCCATGTCGGCGCAGGCGCGCAGCGGCCTGCGCAAGATCCGCGCGCTCGGCAATGACGTGGACGCCCCGATCATCGGGTATTCGCCGCGCATCAGCCTGCGCGAGCCGTCGTTCGCGCCGCTGCAGCGGGCGATCGAACAGGCCCGTGTCGTCGAGTTCGACTATCTCAAGGGGGGAGAGGATGCCGCGCGCAGACGCCGCATCCAACCCCTCGCGCTCGTCGAGTACGAAGCGCGCTGGCACGTGTTCGGCATCGATCTCGCGGCCGGCGCCGACCGTACGTTCCTGCTGTCGCGCATCGTGTCGACCGTCACCCTCACCCGGAGCAGCTTCGACCTCGCGTTGCGCGACGGCGCCGGTGAGCGCGCGCTGAGCGGTCTGAACGACGTCGCCGCGCGACAGCGCGCGCTGCTGGAGGTCACCCCCGGCACTGAGGCCTCGCTGCGGCTCGGGCGTCGTGCGACGCCCGCCGACCAGGGGCTGTACGTGCCGTACGTCGACCTGCACATCTTCGCCGACGAGCTCGCCTCGTACGGACCCGAGGTGCGGGTGGTCGAACCGGCATCGCTCAGGGAGCAGGTCGTCGCGCGCCTGCAACGGACCGTCGATGCGCATGAGGCGGTGCCCGCATGAGCGCGCGGCCGCTGCTGGCGACCGAACGCGCAGCGCTCATCCTCCAACTCGTGCCGTACCTGATCGGCAAGGGCGAGGTGACCGTCGCCGAAGCGGCGGACGAGTTCGACGTCACGCCGGCCGAGATGCAACGGATGGTCGAGAAGCTCACGGTCATCGGGCTGCCCGGCGACGGTGGATTCTGGCAGATGGCGAACGACCTGTTCGACATCGACTGGGACCTGCTCGACGAGCGCGGGGTCATCTCGATCACCAACACCGTGGGGCTGGAGCGCACGCCCCGACTCACTGCGCGCGAGGCAGCGGCACTGCTGGCAGGTCTTCAGCTGGCCGCGAGTCTGCCCGGCGTCGGGGACAACGGTGTCGTGCAGGGGCTCCTCGCCAAGCTCGCGGCCGGTGCGTCCAGCGCGCCCGCCGATGTGATCGTCGCGCCCGGTGGCGTCGACGACGTGCGCGTCGCGGTCGCCGAGGCGCTTCGCGATGGCGTCGCGGTCGCGTTCACCTACCGGGCGCCCGACAGTGACGCCACGACCCGCACCGTCGACCCGGTGAAGGTGCATATCGCCGGCGGGCAGTGGTACCTGCAGGGCTGGTGCCATCTGCGTCAGGCGATGCGCACGTTCCACCTGGAACGTGTGAGCGATGTGCGCCTGACCGACATCCCGATCACCCACGGCGGCGAGCACGTGCCCGACCTGTTCGAGCCGAGTCCTGCCGACACGGTCGTCGAGGTGCGGTTCCGTGCTGCTGTCGCACCGCTGCTCGGGGAGTACCTCGACGAGGCCACGGTCACCGACGATGCCGGATGGCAACGGGCCCAGTTGCGGGTGGCTGACGAGCGCAGCGTCAAACGGATCGCCGCACGACTGGGAGGCGACCTGCAGGTCATCGGACCCGACACGGCGCGCGAGGCGGCCAGATCGTGGGCCTCCGCCGGGCTCGACGGCTACCGCTGACACGTCACCGCCCGCGGTCGATCCGCCGCCCCGGACGGGTAGACTCGCCACACGACTCAATTCGAGGAGAGATCTCATGGGAAACCTGACCGGATGGCACCTGCTGATCATCCTCGCTGTCATCCTGTTGCTGTTCGGTGCGGCGAAGCTGCCGGCCCTGGCCAAGAGCGTCGGACAGTCCGCCCGCGTGTTCAAGGGCGAGATGAAGGCGATGAAGGACGAAGACGCTCCCGCCGACGGCACCGCGGCATCCACTGCCGCCGACCCTGCGACGCCGACGCAGTCGGGATCGACCGCATCCGGCGATCCCAAGCCGTAGTCGGCGGTGGCCACGGCCGAACACCCGCGAATCGGAGAGGATGACGCTCCGAAGCGGGACAAGCGCATGTCGCTCGGAGCGCACCTGCAGGAGCTGCGCAAGCGACTGATGATCGGCGCGCTCGCGCTGGTCATCGGCATGGTCGTGTCGTTCTTCCTCACCGACTGGATCATCTGGGCCATCACCGAACCGATCCGCATCGTCGCCGACAACCGGGGCGAGGAGGAGAAGGTCGGATTGATGTTCCAGACCGTGACGGCCGCGTTCGACCTGCGACTGCGCATTTCGTTCGCCGTCGGCCTGCTCATCTCGGCACCGGTGTGGCTCTGGCAGATCTGGGCGTTCCTCATGCCCGGCCTCACGCGCAAAGAGGTGCGGTACACGATCTGGTTCGTGGCCGCCGCAGTGCCCCTGTTCTTCGGCGGCTGCTTCATCGGTTGGCTCGTCATGCCGCATGTCGTCGAGATCATGGCGTCGTTCACACCCGACGAGGCCGCGAACTGGTTCACGGCGAACTACTACTACGACTTCGTCTTCAAGCTCATCCTCGTCGTCGGTGTCGCGTGCGTGCTGCCCGTGTTCTTGGTGGCACTGAACGTCGCCGGCATCATGAGCGGCAAGGCGATCCTGAAGGGGTGGCGCGTCGCCATCCTGGTCGCGACGGTCTTCGCGGGGCTGGCAACTCCCGCTGCCGATGTGGTGAGCATGCTGTTGCTCGCGGGCATTCTCATCGTGCTGTATTTCGCCGCAGCGGGCCTCTCGATGCTGTTCGACCGCCGCCGAGCCAAGCGTGACGCCAAGGAACTGGGCCTGACCGCGTGACCGATCCGGCAGAGCGGTTCGCGCGGGCGGAGTCGGCGAAGGCGCACCCCGAATCGACCGCGTTCGCGCAGTCCCAGCGGTTCGAGCTCGACCCGTTCCAGGTCGCCGGATGCCACGCCCTCGAAGAGGGGCGAAGCGTGCTGGTGGCCGCGCCGACGGGCGCCGGCAAGACGATCGTGGGCGAGTTCGCGATCCACCTCGCCATGCGAGAGCCGGGCGCGAAGGCGTACTACACGACGCCCATGAAGGCACTGTCGAACCAGAAGTTCCGCGAACTGCAACAGGTGTACGGCGCCGACGAAGTGGGACTGCTCACCGGTGACACGAACATCAACGGCAACGCCCGCATCGTCGTGATGACCACCGAAGTGCTGCGCAACATGCTGTACGCAGAATCGGCGGCGCTGCGCGGGCTGCGGTACGTCGTGATGGACGAGGTCCACTACCTCGCCGACCGCTTCCGCGGTGCGGTGTGGGAAGAGGTCATCATCCACCTGCCGCCGGACGTGCGACTCGTGTCACTGTCGGCGACCGTGTCGAACGCCGAGGAGTTCGGCGACTGGCTCGACACGGTGCGCGGCGACACCGCGGTCATCGTCTCGGAGACACGCCCCGTGCCGCTCGAGCAGCACGTGCTCGTGCGCGGCGATCTGCTGCCGCTGTTCGATGACCGGGCCGGAGTGGCGACCGCGCAGGTCAATCAAGAACTCATGCGGGTGCGCTCGTTCAAGGGACCCATCTACGAGAACAACCGCCGCTCGCAGGAGTACCGCAGCAGCGGAATGGGCGACGCCGCGAAGCGGCGCCCCTACAAGGGCAACAAGCGCCCGATCCGCCCGTCCAATGTGCAGCGCGTCGAGCGCATCGACCGTCCGCAGGTGGTCGAGCTGCTGGGGCGTGCGAACTTGCTGCCGGCGATCTTCTTCATCTTCAGCCGCGTGGGGTGCGAAGCGGCGGTGGAACAAGTGCGCCGCAGCGGTGTGCGGCTGACGAGCCGTGAGGAGCGCGACGAGATCCGCGCCATCGTCGATGACCGCACCCGCACGCTACGGGACGAAGATCTCGCAGTGCTCGGCTTCTTCGAGTGGCGCGAGAACCTCGAGCGCGGCCTCGCCGCCCACCATGCCGGGCTGCTGCCGGCGTTCAAGGAGGTCGTCGAGGAACTGTTCCAACGCAAGCTCGTGAAGGTCGTGTTCGCCACCGAGACCCTCGCGCTCGGCATCAACATGCCCGCCCGAACCGTCGTGCTCGAGAAGCTCGAGAAGTTCAACGGTGAGGCGCGTGTCGCGATCACGTCGGGGGAGTACACCCAGCTCACCGGCCGGGCGGGACGCCGCGGCATCGACGTCGAGGGACACGCGGTCATCCAGTGGACGGCGGGTCTCGACCCGCAGGCGGTCGCCGCGCTCGCTTCACGCCGCACATATCCGCTGAACTCGAGCTTCCGACCGACCTACAACATGGCCGTCAACCTCATCGACCAGTTCGGCCGCGAACAGGCGCGCGAGATCCTCGAATCGTCGTTCGCACAGTTCCAGGCGGACCGATCCGTCGTCGGGCTTGCGCGTCAGGTGAAAGAGGCCGAGGAATCGCTCGGCGGCTACGAGCAGGCGATGGTCTGCGATCGGGGCGACTTCGCCGAGTACGCGCGTATGCGGCGTGAACTGAGCGACCTCGAGAAGAAGAACCGTTCCGATCGTGAGGCGCCGAAGGCGACGCAGACCGAGCGGCAGCGACGTATCCAGTCGCTGCGGCGGTCGTTGCAGCGGCATCCGTGTCATGAGTGCCCCGACCGCGAGCACCACGCGCGGTGGGCGGAGCGGTACTGGAAGCTGCGGCGGCGCACCGACAAGCTGCGTGGGCAGATCGAGAGTCGCACCGGCACGGTCGCGCGTGTCTTCGACCGCATCGTCGAGGTGCTGACGGCGCTGGAATACGTCTCGGTGGACGGCGGCGTGACCTCACTGACCCCGGCCGGCGCAACCATGAAGCGCATCTACGGTGAGCGCGACCTCCTCGTGGCCGAATCGCTGCGACGTGGCATCTGGAACGAGCTGGATGCCGCCGGCCTCGCCGCGCTCGCCTGCAGCCTCGTATACGAGCCCCGACGCGACGACGCAGCACCGGGGGAGCACGGGCTGCCCCGCGGCGCGTTCCGCCAGGCACTCCGTGACACTCAGGAGCTGTGGGTGCGACTGGACGATCTCGAGCAGGAGCATCATCTGCCGGGCTCCGAGTCGATCGCGACGGGGCTGGCGCCGGCCATGCACGCGTGGGCTCGGGGTGCTGCCCTGGACCGCGTGCTCATGGAAGCCGACATGGCTGCCGGCGACTTCGTGCGGTGGGCCAAGCAGACGATCGATCTGCTCGATCAGCTCTCCCTCGTGGCCGATCCGCCGGTCGCGACGACGGCGCGCAAGGCGTTGGATGCCGTCCGCCGCGGCATCGTCGCCTACTCGTCTGTTTGATCCGATATGCGGGTTCCAGGCACGAGCGCAGTTCTCCTCCGTGTGCGCGGATCGAGATGCGCGTGCGCACGTAGGCTGGAGGCGTGCCCGAACGTCCGCTGCTGCCGATGTGGGCGGCCGTGTTGTGCGCCCTCCTCGGTGGTGCGGTGCTCGACCTCGCCTTCCCCGACGTGGGCTGGTGGCCCCTCGCGTTCGTCGGCGTCGGACTTTCGCTCGTCTCGCTGATCGGTCGTTCGGCCTGGGGCGCGGTCCTGGTCGGAGCTGCGTTCGCGGCATCCTTCTACCTCATCCATATCGTCTGGATCACCCGGTACCTCGGCCTCGTGCCGTGGTTCGCCCTGTCGGGGGTCGAAACGGTCCTCAGCGCGGCCGGAGCGGTGCTCATCGCGTTGGCCTACCGCTGGATGCCGCGGTTCGCCCGTGGCGCCGCAGGGCGGCTCGTGGCGCTTCCCGCACTCGTCGCGGGGCTGTGGACCGCGCGGGAACTGTTCCTGGGGTCGTGGCCCTACACGGGGTTTCCGTGGGGGCGCATCGGCATGAGTCAGGCCGAGAGCCCGTTCGGCGACGTCGCCTCGTGGGTGGGCGTGTCAGGCCTGACGTTCCTGATGGTGCTGTTCGTCGCCGCCGTCATCGAATGGGCGCGGTTCGGGCGGCTCCGCGAAGTGCGCACGGCCGGCCCCGCGGTCGCGGTGCTGGCAGCGCTCGTGGCGCTGCCGGCCTTCCCGACGGCGGATGCCGGCACCCTGACCGTCGGCGCCGTGCAGGGCAACGGACCGACCGGGTACTTCGACGAGCGCGAGCCGTGGGCGGTGCTCGACGCGCAGATGGCAGCCACCGAGCCGCTCATCGGCGAGGACATGGATGTGCTGCTGTGGCCGGAGGGCGGGATCGATGGCGACCCGCTCGCGAACGCATCCGTGGCGCGCGTGCTCGACCGGCTGTCAGCCGCCGTCGATGCCCCGCTCATCGTCAACGCCGCCACCACGCGCGGCGATGACACGTTCAACACGTCGATCCTGTGGGAGGACGGCGCCGAGAACCCTGTCGCCCTGCACGACAAGGCGAACCCCGTGCCGATGGGGGAGTACGTGCCCGATCGGTGGTTCTACGAGGCCATCGCCCCGGACCTGATCGGGCTCATCCAGCGCGAGTACACGCCGGGCACGAACCCCGCGTTTTTCGACGTGCACGGCATCGGCGTGGGGCTCGCGATCTGCTTCGACGTGATCTACGACGACGTCATCTGGGACAGCGCTCGAGACGGCGCGCAGGTCTACATGTTCCAGACGAACAACGCAGACTTCCGCGACACCGATGAGAACCTGCAGCAGCTGGCCTTCGCGCGAATGCGTGCCATCGAGACCGGGCGCGCCGTCGTCAACATCTCGACGGTCGGCACGAGCCAGGTGATCGCCCCTGATGGCTCGACGATCGAGGGGCTCCCGGCCGGGGAGGCGGGCGCCATGCTCACTGACGTGCCGCTGCGCACCGGTCTCACACCCGCCGTGATCATCGGGCCGGCCGTGCAGCTCGTGCTGCTGTGGGGGAGCGTCCTGGCGCTCGCGGTCGTCGGCGTGTGGACGCGACGCTACCGAAACACGACGATGCCGGACCCCGAGGGGTCCGGCATCGAAGAAGAAGGACTCAGGCGCTGAGCTTGGCTGCGCCGCGGCGTTCGCGCAGCAGAGCGAGGCGCTCTTCGAGCAGTTCCTCGAGCTCGGGAATGGTGCGACGCTCCATCAGCATGTCCCAGTGGGTACGGGGAGCCTTGTCGCCGGAGTGATCGACCTCGGCGACGGTGTCGCCGACACGCAGCAGGGCCTCGCCGCCACAGGTGCGGCACTCCCAGGCCTCGGGCACCTCCGCGTCGGCCGCGAAGGTCAGCACGCTCTCACGGTCGCACTGGGTGCAGACGTAGGTGTGGTTGGTGCGTTCGTGGAAAACGACGCCTTCCTCGCTCTGTAGGCTGGAGGCGCCGAGTCGGATGCCGCGCAAGCTGCGGTCTGCCATTTTGTGGTCCTCTCGTCGATCATCAGGTATAACGACTCGACCTGTGTGCATCATCCGAAGAAGGGCCCTGAAGGCCCTTTTCACAGCGGATGCTCAGCGCCGCGTGGCATGCGTGCATACCCGCCGCGCACGGGTCGCCCTCGAGACGGTTTCAGGAGCGCGAGGCGACCA
Organism: Microbacterium sp. bgisy189; assembly: GCF_057707225.1. Taxonomy (NCBI): domain Bacteria; kingdom Bacillati; phylum Actinomycetota; class Actinomycetes; order Micrococcales; family Microbacteriaceae; genus Microbacterium; species Microbacterium sp. bgisy189. The sequence continues at coordinate 28,834 of NZ_JBYIPT010000004.1, forward strand.
CCGCGAGCGCGAGATCGCAGCGATCGGTGACGAGGCCGTCGACCCCGAGATCGAGCAGTCGGGACATGTCGTCGGGCTCGTTGATCGTCCACACGTGCACCTCGACACCGTGTCGGTGCACCGCATCGATCAGACGCCGCGAGACGACGCGCACGCCCTTGTGCCGCTCGGGGACCTGCAACGCATCGAGCCCGCGCACAGCGGCACCGACGAGTCGTCGCGAACCCGTTGCGACGGCGGCCACGACGCGCGCCATCGTCTTCGTTCCGGGGGAGGTGGCCGGTGTTCCGCCCGCCGCCCGAGCCGCATCGAGTGCGGCGATGCGACGCCCGTCATCGAAGCTCGTCACCAGCACCCGGTCGGCGTGCTTGGCGACGATCCGACCGGCCGGTGCAGCCACCGCATCCGCCTTCATGTCGAGATTGAACCGCACCGTGGGAAAGGCCGTGAGTGCCTGCGGCAGTGTGATCAGTCCGCCGCGCGTCGACATGAGGTCTTCGAGCTCTCGCGCGCGGACATCGGCGATCGGGCGCTGGTCGCCGATGACGCGCGTGAGGTCTGCGTCGTGGAAGAGCACCACCTCGCCGTCGGCGGTCAGATGACAGTCCGATTCCACGTAGACCGCACCCGCGGCATGCGCGGCCGCCACCGCCGCGAACGAATTCTCCACGACCCCCTCAGCGTCCGGCGGCACGAAGCCGCGGTGGGCCAGTACACGGGGGAGAGGAGCAGCCGAGAACCAGGGATGCGTCACGGAGCCGGGTCCGCCGGCGGCACTGCGGTGGGCGGCGGCGTCTGACCCGCCCGCGGCGCGAACCCCTGACGGAGCCCCTTGAGCGCCTCGGTGAACTCACTCGGGATGATCCAGAGCTTGCTCGACGCGCTCTCGCTGATCTTCGGGAGCGTCTGCAGGTACTGGTAGGCGAGCAGCTTGTCGTCGGGGTTGCCCTTGTGGATGGCGTCGAACACCGACTGGATCGCAGTCGCTTCACCCTCGGCGCGCAGGATCGCGGCCTGCTTCTCACCCTCGGCGCCGAGGATCGCAGCCTGGCGCCGCCCCTCCGCCTCGAGGATCTGCGACTGCTTGGATCCTTCCGCCGTGAGGATCGCCGCGCGCCGGTCGCGCTCGGCGCGCATCTGCTTCTCCATCGAATCCTGGATGGACACCGGCGGATCGATCGCCTTCAGCTCCACACGCGAGACGCGCAGACCCCACTTACCGGTGGCCTCATCGAGCACGATGCGCAGCTTGCTGTTGATCTCGTCGCGGCTTGTGAGGGCCTCTTCGAGGTTCAACCCGCCGACGACGTTTCGCAGCGTCGTGGTCGTGAGCTGTTCCACGGCACTCAGATAGTTGGCGATCTCGTAGGTCGCGGCGCGCGCGTCGGTGACCTGGAAATAGACGACCGTGTCGATGGAGACGACGAGGTTGTCTTCGGTGATGACCGGCTGCGGCGGGAACGAGACGACCTGCTCGCGCATGTCGACCAGCGGGCGAAGGCGGTCGATGAACGGCACCAGCAGATTCAGGCCGGGCGAGAGGGTGCGCTGATAGCGACCCAGTCGCTCGACGACGCCTGCGTAGGCCTGCGGGATGATGCGGATCGAACGGAAGATCACGATCACCACGAAGATCGCTACGACGATCAACAGGATGATGATGAAGATCTGCCCGATGAAGGCGCCGGGGTCGATCATGATTCCGCACTCCGTTCCGTGGTCTGAGGTGGTGTCTGCAGGGGGACGACCTCGACGGTCGCGCCCCGCACGGCCTGCACTGTGACGCGTGTGCCGACCGCGAGTCCGTCACCGCCGCCGACGAGCCGGGCCGTCCAGGTCTCGCCGTTGTCGAGCTTGACGGCGCCGTCGCCGTCGACGAACGGGGTCGTGACGCGCGCACCGATGCCTTGCAGGGCGTCGACGTTCATCGGCACCGCGGCGCTGCTGCGATGCAATGCCCGTAGCAGGAGCGGTCTGATCGTGAACAGCAGCAATGCCGAGATGGCGGCGGCCATGAGGATCTGCAGCCACCACACACCGCCCAGCAGGTTGACGCCGAGGCCGCCGATGAGGGTGCCGGTGGCGAGCATGAGGAAGGTGAATTCGAGCGTGAGCAGTTCGATGATGACGAACAGCAGAGCCAGCACGAGCCACGCGATCCAGAGATACTGCGTGAGGTCCGGCAGCATCGCGGCCCCCTTCCGTCCGGCGTTCTTCGAACGATAACACCGGGTGCCGATCCGGCGCGGGAAACCGGCGGTTGGTAGTGTCGAAACCGCCCGGATCCGGGCATCGACAGCCATCACAGGAGTGCAACACCGATGTCACAGCCCATTCCCGCAGGAACGCTCACGGGCCGCACAGCCCTCGTCACGGGATCCTCGCGCGGCATCGGCGCCGACACTGCGCGCTACCTCGCGCAGGCCGGTGCGAACGTCGTCATCAACTTCCGCAACAAGGCACCCCGCGCCGAGAAGCTCGCGAACGAACTGCGCGAACTGGGCGTCGAGGTGCTGACGGTGGGCGCGGACCTCACCGACCCCGAGTCGGTCGCCGCGATGATGCAGGCCGTCAAGGAGCAGTTCGGCGCGCTCGATCTGCTCGTGCTGAACGCCTCGGGCGGCATGGAGAGCGGTATGGCCGGCGACTACGCCATGGTGCTCAACCGCGACGCACAGGTGAGCGTGCTCGAGCACGCGCTGCCGATCATGCCCGACGGCTCCCGCGTCGTGTTCGTCACGAGCCACCAGGCGCACTTCATCCGCACCACCCCGACCATGCCCGAATACGAGCCGGTCGCCCTGTCAAAGCGCGCGGGCGAAGACGCCCTGCGCGAGCGCATCGGCGACCTCACCGAGCGCGGGGTCGGGTTCGTCGTCGTCTCGGGCGACATGATCGAAGGCACCATCACCGCGACACTGCTCGAGCGCGCCAACCCTGGGGCCATCGCTGACCGTCGCGAGTCGGCAGGCAAGCTCTACAACGTCTCCGAATTCGCCGCCGAGGTCGCCACTGCCGCCGTCGAGCCGATTCCCTCCGACAACACGCGGCTGATCGGCGACACCGGATCGTTCGGCGGCGAGTGACATGCGCGCCGACGACATCGAATCGCTCGTCTCCGTCGGCCGCCCCTCGATCGCCCCGGACGGGACGTTCGCGGTGTTCGCGACCTCGCGTCCCGATCTGGCCGCGAACCGCAACGTCGGCCAGTTGTGGCGCGTCGACCTGCCCGGAGGAGCGCCCCGGCGCCTGACCCGCGGTGTCGCCGACGCTTCGCCGCGCGTGCGCCCAGACGGTGCGGCGATCGCATTCGTGCGTGCCGACGCCGACGGCAAGGCGCAGGTGTTCGTGATCCCGGCATCCGGTGGTGAGCCGGTACAGGCCACCGCGGCGGATGCCGGCGTCGGCGGCTTCGACTGGAGCCCCGACGGCTCACGAATCGCGTACACGGCGCGGGTGGTCGAGCCCGGGCGTTACGGCTCGGTCGAGGGCCTCGATGCCGCGCACGAGTCGCCGCGGCGGGTGACCGGCATCCGCTGGCACGCGAACGGTCTCGGCTATATCGCCGATCGCCCATCGCACGTGTTCGTGATCGATGCACCCGAGGTGGATGCCGAGCCGTTCTACGAGCCGGCCCCCGCTGTGCGCGCCGAGGGTGAAGACGCGCCGAAGGCGCGTCGTATCGCCGCCGAGCCCCGTCAGCTGACGACGGGAGAGGTCTCGCACGGCGGCGTCCGCTTCACGACCGACGGCACCGAGATCTTCACCGTGCCCGACGCGATCGAGGCGGATCGTCGCGATCTCCGCGCCCCGCTGCTGGCCGTCGCCGTCGACGGGTCCGGCACCCGCGAGGTGATCGGTCGCGAAGCCGGACTCATGATCAGTGAGGCCGTGCAACTCGCGGATGGCACGATCGCGCTGCTCGCCGCTGCTGCGGGCGACGGCGTCGATTTCATCGCACCGGGTGTCGCGCTGCATCTCTGGCGCGACGGCGACCTGCACACCCTCACCGATCCCGAGCAGATCGATCTCGGCGAGGTGGGCTCGCACCTGACACTTGACGGCGATGACTTCCTGGTGCAGAACCGCACCCGCGGGCGCGTCACACTGCTGCGGGTCACCCGCGACGGCGTCATCACCGAAGAACTCGGCGGCGACATCGAAGTGGTCGGGCACGATGCAGCGGGAGGTCGTGTTGTCGCAGCGATCGCCTCGCCGACGAGTCTCGGCGAACTCGCGCTCGTCGGGCACGGCACGCTCACCGACTTCGGGGCGGGCAGCGGTGCGAGCGGCCTCGTGGCGCCACGCGAACTCGAGATCGTGGGCCGCGACGGCTACCCGGTGCACGGCTGGGTCGCGACGCCGGAGGGGGAGGGGCCGTTCCCGGTCATCCTCCAGATCCACGGCGGGCCGTATGCCTCGTACGGCATACACCTGTTCGATGAGACGCAGGTGCTCGTCGATGCCGGCTACGCCGTCGTGTACAGCAATCCGCGGGGGAGTGCCGGCTATGGCCGCGCGCACGGCCGCAGCATCCGTCAGCAGATGGGTACCGTCGACTTCCACGACGTCATGGACTTCTTCGACGCGGCGATCGAAGCCGATCCGCGACTGGATGCGGCGCGCGTCGGTGTCATGGGAGGTTCGTACGGCGGCTATCTGACGGCATGGGTGATCGCGCACGATCACCGGTTCGCAGGCGCGATCGTCGAGCGAGGGTTCTTGGACCCCGCGACGTTCCAAGGCACGAGCGACATCGGTTCGTTCTTCGGTGACGAATACGTCGGGGTCGACCCGGCGCAAATCGCGGCGCAGAGTCCCATGGCGGTGGTCGACCGGGTGCGCACGCCGACACTCGTGCTGCATTCCGAGCTCGACTTCCGGTGCCCGCTCGAGCAGGCGACCCGGTACTACACAGCCCTGAAGCGGCAGGGCACAGATGCCGAGATGTTGATCTTTCCGGGGGAGGACCACGAACTCACCCGCTCGGGTCAGCCGCGTCACCGCATCGAACGCTTCGACGCGGTCGTGGACTGGTGGCGTCGCTACCTGCCGATCGACTGACGAACACGAAGATGGCCCGGAGCTGAGCGCTCCGGGCCATCTTCGTGCAGTCGTTACTTGCCGAACGTGAACGCGCGGATGATCTGCGCGATACCCAGCACGATGGCCGAGATGCCGAGCATCAGGAACAGCACGGCGGCGCCCCACAGCGGCGAGGTGACGAGGGTGATGCCGGCGATGATGGAGATCGTGGCGAACACGACGGTCCACACCTTGGTGGTCGCCTGGCCGAGGGTCGAGAGCGACACGACGCCTTCGACGATCCACATGACGCCGACGAGGACGCCGAGGAACACGGCGAGCCAGACGGCGGTGGCGCCGAGGTTGGCGAACGCGACGATGCCGGAGACGATGAACAGGACGCCGAGCAGGATGTGGCCGATGCGTGACCATCCGCCCTTGGTCTTGGAGAAGATGCCGAGACCGGCGTAGGCGAGTCCGGTGGCGATGGCGTAGATCGCGACGATGGCCGCGACGACCATGGCGCTGCGGCCCGGCCACACCAGGATGACGATGCCCGTGATGAGTGCGAGGACACCGCCGATGCCCAGCGCGATGCGGATGGCGTTGACCTCGGACTTGTCGAGGGTGGTGGACATGCTCGGCCTTTCTGAAAGGAACCTGAGAACGATCTCATCCAGCGTAAACCCGGCTGCGCGCGCGGGATGGTATCGACGCGGGGGAGCGGGCCGGGGTCAGCCGAGGAGCACCGTGATGAGCAGCAGCGCCGGCACGCAGCCGAGCGTCGTGAGGAAGACGGTGTCGCGGGCGATCGTCTCGCCGACATCGAACCGTTGCGCGTAGTTGAACACGTTCTGGGCGGTCGGAAGCGCCGCGAGCACGGTGATGACGAGCACGTCGTGGTCGTCGAGCCCGAACATGAATCGGGCGGTGCTCCACGCGACGAGCGGCATGACGAACAGCTTCAGCGCCGATGCGAGCAGGATGTCGCGCCGCCGGCCGCTTGCACCCAGCACCCGCTGGCCGTACAGCGAGATGCCGTAGCTGATCAGCAGCACCGGCACGCACGCGTCGGCGATGAGGCGTGCGGGCTCGTAGATCATCGCGGGCAGGTCGATGCCCGACAGCGACACCGCGACGCCCAGCACCGAGCCGACCACCAGCGGGTTCGTCAGCGTGCGACGCAGGATCGGCCATGCGCGCCGTTGGCCCGTCGAGATCGCCTCGAAGATCGCCATCGTGAGCGGCGTGAACACGATGAGCTGCAACAGGATCACCGGCGCCGGGTAGGCAGCGCTGCCGAGCAGATACAGCGACAGCGGGATGCCGATGTTGTTCGAGTTGACCTGACCGGCCGACAGCGTGCCGATGAGCGTCTCGCCGACGCTGCGACGCCACACGAACCGCGCCACGACGACGTAGACGGCGAACACCGACACCGCAGCGATCGCCGACACCGGCAGCAACGCGGAGAAGAGCGTGTGCACATCGGCGGTGGCGAGCACGACGAACAGCAGGAACGGTGACAGCACGAAGAACGTCAAACGGCTCAGCACGTGTCGTCCGTGCGGGCCGAGCAGATCGATGCGCCCGATGATCCAGCCGACGACGATCGCGACGCCCACCACGACGAATCCGGTGAACGTGTCGAGCATGCTCTGAGCCTACGGCCGCCCGGCATCCCGCCTCGACCGCATTTCACCGATAATGCACATTATGTCAACTATCGGAGTGATGCCCCTCCTCCCGCGGTCAGGCGAGATCGGTGGAGGCCGCCCTGCGGCAGCACTGCGACGTGCGTCGCTGGTGCGTGCTGCGCCAGGCGCCTACGAGTTCTTCACGCCACTCGGACCTTTTCTTGATGTACTCGTTGTCGGCGAAGTCGGCGAAGAGAATTCTTTCGGCGGGTTCCCTCGGGCGTAACGTTGAGGGGTGACGCACACGGCAGGCCCCGGCATCCGTGCCTGGATCATCTGGGTCGTCGGTGTCGCCGCCTATGTGCTGGCGATCACCAACCGTTCGTCACTGTCGGCCGTCGGGGTCGACGCGGCGGAGCGGTTCACGGCGGATGCCGCCACCCTGTCGATGTTCGCCGTCGTGCAGCTGGCGATGTACGGCGGCATGCAGATCCCCGTCGGCGTGCTGCTGGACCGGTACGGGGCGCGACCGGTGATGACCATCGGCATGCTCGTGATGGCCCTGGGGCAGCTCACGATGGCGCTCTCGCCCAGCGTCGGGGTCGCGCTCGTCGCCCGCATGCTGCTCGGCGCGGGAGACGCCGCCATCTTTCCGGGAGTCCTGCGCCTCATCGCCACGTGGTTCCCCGCGCAGCGTGCGCCGGTCATGGTGCAACTGACCGGCATCGTCGGGCAGACCGGGCAGCTCATCGCCGTCATCCCGCTTGCCGCGCTCCTGCACGCGACGTCGTGGTCGATCACGTTCGGCTCGATCGCCGGACTCGGCGTGCTCTTCGCGATCCTCGTCGTCCTTCTTGTGCGCAACCACCCGCCCGAGGTCGCAGCCGACGTGTCGGTCAACACCGATACCGGCGCGATCCGCGTCGTGCGCTCTTCGGTCGACACCGGCGTGGGCATCCGAGCCGCCTGGGCGCATCCGGGCACCCGACTGGCGTTCTGGACGCACTTCACGACGCCGTTCGCGGGAACCGCGTTCGTGCTGCTGTGGGGCGTGCCGTTCCTCACCGCCGGTGAGGGACTCTCGCTCGCCGCAGCCGCCGGCGTCACCTCGGCGTACGTGCTGGTCGGCATGGTCATCGGCCCCGTGATGGGCGACCTGTCGCGCCGCATCCCCCATCTGCGCTCCAGGGCGCTCGTGCTGCCGGCGGTCGGCGTGCAGGCACTCGCGTGGCTGGTGGTCATCGTCTGGCCAACGGCTGCGCCGCTGTGGCTGCTGTACGCGCTCGCCGTCGCGCTGGCGATGGGTGGACCGGCCTCGATGATCGCGTTCGATCACGCTCGGACGCACAACCCCGCTCACCGGCTGAGCACGGCGACCGGAGTGACCAACGCCGGCGGCTTCCTCGCCGCGCTCATCGCGATCCTGCTGATCGGCCTCGCGCTCGACCTGCAGGGTGCGGGAACCCCCGACACGTATCGCCTCGAGGCGTTCCGGTGGGCGTTTCTCACCCAGCTTCCCCTCTGGGTGCTGGGCGGCGTGTTCATCGTCATCGAGCGCAAGCGGACGAGGATCCATATCGGCATGGATCCGCCGCGCCGCTCGCGCTCGTGACGGGGGCGCTCAGGCGACGGGAGGCTCGCCAGAGCTGCTGGTCGTGTTGCGCGTGACGCGCTCGCCTTCGACCGGGTCGACCGTGCGGGTGACGACTTCGGTCTGTCGACGACGGAAGAGGAAGACGAGGCCGATGAGGAACACGAGCGCTCCAGCGCCCATCATGATGTAGCCGATCATGTCGAGGTTGACGACGTCGGTCTCGACGTTGACGGCGAATACGAGGATCGCTCCGATGACGAACAGGGCGATGCCGGCTCCGATACTCATGTGCAGGACTCCTTCTCCGGGGGTCGGGATACGAGCATCCTGACGCATCGACGGGCGCGTGAGCGAGGCCCTTGACACCGACGATGGGGGTGTGTTTAGCCCGCCGAGGGCGCGATCGACACCCATTGCGGATGCTTCGCAGCTCTGCCGTCACCCGAAGACGTTCCGGTGAGACGGCGTCGAACCCAGGGGCCGAGGTGCTCGCGCACGTACGCGCCGCGACCCAGCCGAACCCATTCCGGAAGTTCCGGCAGCGACCACCACCCGTCGGGCACCCGCTCCCCCAACGCCTCCAGCACCCGTGCCGCCACGCGATGGTGTCCACGGGTGTTCATGTGCAACCGGTCGGCCGACCAGAACGACGGGTCGGTCAAGGTCGCATCGGGCCAGTTGAGTGCCATCACGACATCGTCCCGCCCGTGCACCCGGGCCACCACCGCACGCGAGAGCTCGTCGCCGCGACGTTGGATGACGCGGCTGAGTGGCAGCTGGCCGGACGGGTTCGCACCTGACAGGAGCACGAGCGTGACGCCCTCCTCGTCGCAGCGACGCAGCACGTGCGTGAACGCGTCCGCGATGCGACTGATGGGCGTGCGGGGCCGCAGCATGTCGTTGCCGCCCCCGTTGAACGACAGATGCGTCGGATGCAGGGCGAGCGCGCGTTCGAGCTGCTCCTCGACGATCGGCCAGACGAGCTTGCCCCGGATCGCGAGATTCGCGTACTCGATCGCCTCACCGCGGGAGGACGCCCAGCCGGTCGCGACGAGGTCCGCCCAGCCGCGCACGGTGCCGTCAGGCAGCTCGTCGCCGACGCCCTCGGTGAACGAGTCGCCGAGCGCGACGAAGCGGACCGGATCCATCGTTCCAGCCTAGCCGCGGTGCCGACGCGGTCAGCGCTCGTCGAGCGCCGCCCCGCGCCGGTCCACGAGCCCCCACGCGGCGGCGGCTCCGACGACGAAGAATACGGCGAACACGACGAACAGCAAGCCGATGCCTCCTATGCCGGTCAGCAGTGGAACGCTCAGTGGGGCGATGATCGACGCGATGCGGCCGACACCGGCCGCCCACCCTGAACCGGTTGCCCGCAGGGAGGTGGGATACATCTCGGGTGTGACGGCGTACAGCGTGCCCCACGCACCGAGGTTGAAGAACGACAGCGCCATGCCGCTGATGATGATCGTCGTCTGGTCGGTTGCCTGGCCGAACGCGATCGCTGCCGCAGCCGAGCCCACCAGGAACACCGACAGCGTGAGCCGCCGCCCCCACACCTCGATGAGCCATGCGGCGACGGCATACCCGGGCAGCTGCGCGAGCGTGATGATGAGCGTGAACTCGAACGTGCGCACCAGGTCGTAGCCCTGTTGGAACAGCAGCGTCGGGATCCAGATGAACGCGCCGTAGTAGGCGAAGTTCACGCAGAACCAGACGATCCACAGCGCCGCCGTGCGCACGGCGAATTCGCGCGACCAGAGCGCCGCGAGGCGTTGCCCGGCCGAGGAGGCGGCCGGTGGCGGCGTGTCCGCGATCACCTGCCGGCGCCGCGTGGCCGCGGTGAGCGACGCGGACTGCTCGAGGGTCGTGACGATCGCATCGGCCTCCGCGTGGCGACCTTGCCGTTCGAGCCAGCGCGGTGATTCGGGGAGCGCCCAGCGCACGACGAGCGCGTACACGGCTGGAAGCGCCCCGATCGCGAACGCCCACCGCCATCCCTCGGAGACGTTCGGGATGACGAAGTAGCCGACGAGCGCCGCGGCCGTCCAGCCGACGGCCCAGAACGCCTCGAGGATGACGATGAGCCGGCCGCGCATGCGTGCGGGCGCGAACTCGGAGACGTAGGTGCTGGCGACGGGCAGTTCGGCTCCGAGCCCGAGGCCGACGAGAAACCGCAGTACGAGCAGCGCGACGAGGCCGCCGACCAGGGCGCTCGCACCAGTGGCGACCCCGTAGACGAGCAGCGTGATCGCGAACACCGACCGCCGACCGAGTCGGTCGGCGAGCAGGCCGCCGAGACTTGCGCCCACGGCCATGCCGACGAAGCCGGCGCTCGCGATCCACGATGCCTGCTCGCCGGTGAGCGACCACTCCGACACGAGCGCGGCGATGATGAACGAGATGAGCCCGACATCCATCGCGTCGAGTGCCCAGCCGATGCCCGAGCCGGTGAGGACACGCAGGTGCCCACCCGTGAACGGCAGCGCGTCGAGGCGGGTCGCGACTCGGGTGGTCTGCGTCATGCCCTGATGCTACCGGTCCGACTCCGGTGCGTCGTGGAGGAGTTCCTGCACGAGCGGAGCGACGCGGGTGCCGAACAGTTCGATCGAGCGCAGCATGCGCGCGTGCGACAGCGTGCCGGTCGAGAACTTCATGTCGAAGCGATCGATATCGAGCGTGCGGACGGTGTCGACGATCTTGCGGGCGACGGTCTCGGGTGAGCCGACGTAGGCCGCCCCCTCGGGGCCGACATCCCGCTGGAACTGCATGCGGTTGTACGGACCCCAGCCGCGCTCGCGACCGATCACGTTGCGCATCTGCTCGAAGGCGGGATACGCCTCACTCCACGCCTGCTCGTCGGTGTCGGCGACATGCCCGGGCGAGTGCACTCCGATCGGCAGCGCGGCTTTGCCCGCGCGCGCCTGATGGAAGAGGTCTACGAACGGCTTGAACCGATGCGCAGGCCCGCCGATGATGGCGAGCATGAGGGCGTAGTCGTGCTCGGCAGCACGGATGACGGATTCGGGGCTGCCACCGACACCGACCCACGCGGGGAATCCGCCCTCGGTCTTGGGGAACACGTCGGCGGCGTCCAACGGTGCCCGTGTCGTGCCGGACCAGGTGACGGGACGCTCGGCACGCAGCTGCGAGAACAGCGCGAGCTTCTCGTCGAAGAGCACCTCGTAGTCGCGCAGGTCGAAGCCGAACAGCGGAAACGATTCGACGAACGAGCCGCGCCCCAGCGTGATCTCGGCGCGACCCGACGAGACGGCATCCAGCGTGGCGAAACGTTCGTACACGCGCACCGGGTCATCGCTCGACAGTACGGTCACCGCGGTGCCCAACCGGATGCTGCGGGTGCGCGCAGCGGCCGCGGCCAAGACGACCTCGGGGCTCGAAATCGCGAACTCGCGCCGGTGGTGCTCCCCCACACCGAACGCGTGCAGGCCGACCTCGTCGGCCACGACGGCCTGCTCGACCACGTCGCGGATCGCCTGCGCGTCGGAGACTCGGGTGCCGTCCTCGCGCAGTGTGATGTCGCCGAACGTGTCCAGTCCCAGCTGCACCGAAACGCCCATCGGCCGCCCCCTTTCCTCTGTCGAGGTCAACGAGCGGCCGACGGATGTATTCCCGTGGATGCGATCAGTGCTGCGCGAGCGCCATCCGCAGGGTGTCGAGCCCGACGCCACCGAGCTGCAGCGCCTTCATGTGGAAGGTCTTGAAGTCGAAGGCATCGCCCGCACGTTCGCGGTAGTCGTCGCGGATCTGCTCCCAGATGCGCTGGCCGACCTTGTACGACGGGGCCTGTCCCGGCCACCCCAGGTACCGGTTGACCTCGAACCGGACGAACTCGTCGGGCATGTTGACGTTGCGCCGCATGAACTCGAGCGCATAGTCCGCATCCCAGACGCCGTCGCCGTCGAGCTTCGGCTTGCCGAGGTGTACGCCGATGTCGAGCACGACCCGTGCCGCGCGCATGCGCTGACCGTCGAGCATGCCGAGGCGGTCGGCCGGGTCATCGAGGTAGCCGAGCTGCTCCATCAGTCGCTCGGCGTACAGCGCCCACCCCTCAGCGTGCCCCGACGATCCCGCGAGCAGGCGGCGCCATGAGTTCAGTTCGGCCCGGTTGTAGACGGCCTGCGCGATCTGCAGGTGGTGCCCCGGAATGCCCTCGTGGTAGACCGTTGTCAGCTCACGCCACGTGTCGAAGGTGTCGACGCCCTCGGGCACCGACCACCACATGCGACCCGGACGGGAGAAGTCGTCGGTCGGGCCGGTGTAGTAGATGCCGCCTTCTTGCGTCGGCGCGATCATGCACTGCAGGGTGCGGATCGGTTCGGGGATGTCGAAGTGGGAACGGCCGAGCTCTTCGACGGCACGGTCGCTCGTCTCCTGCATCCACCGCTGCAGGGCCTCGGTGCCGTGCAGTTTACGGCTCGCGTCGGTCTCGAGGAACGCGACAGCCTCCTCGACGGACGCGCCGGGCTTGATCTCGTCGGCGATGCGCTCCTGCTCGGCGACCATGCGGGCGAGCTCTTCGATGCCCCACTCGTACGTCTCGTCGAGGTCGATCTCTGCCCCGAGGAATCGGCGTGACTGCAGCGCGTACAGTTCGCGCCCGACGGCATCCTCCTCAGTCGCCGCGGCAGCAAGGTCCGATCCGAGGAACGCAGCGAGGCCGTCGTAGGCCACCCGAGCGGCATTGGCGTTGTCGGAGAGGTCGCGTGCCAGCGACGCGGGCAGGCCGCCCTCTGTGGGTGCAGCATTGCCGACGAAATCGGCGAAGAACCCGTTGTCGGCCGTGTAGCGGGCGATCTGATCGACCACTTCGGTGACTTGCCGGCGCGCGGGGGTCACACCCTGAGCGATGCCTTCGCGGAGGGTCTGGATGTACCCGTCGATCGCCGCCGGAACCGCAGCGAGGCGCATCGCGATGACCGACCAGTCCTCGACCGTGTCGGTCGGCATGAGGTCGAACGTCTCGCGCAGGGCCTGCGCGGGCGACGCGATGACGTTGACGTCGCGCAGGTGGTCGCCGGCCTCGTGCAGTTCGATGTCGAGGCGCAGTGTGCTCGCGAGATCTGCTTTCGTGACGACATCGACCTGGTCGACGGGCTCAGCCGCCTCCAGGGCCGCCAGCGCGGCCTTCGTGGCGGCCAGGCCACGCGCGGTGCCTTCCGGCGACAGGTCGTCGAGGCGCGCGTTGTGCTCGAAACGTCCGATGTAGGTCGCCAGCCCCGGTGAGAGCTCGGCGGCGGTGTCCACCCAGTCCTCGGCGATCTTGTCGATCGGCGTGGGGGTGCGCTGTTCGTTGGTCATCCCCCGAGCCTATGCGCTGGACCAGCTCCGGTGTGGGACCGCTTCCGCGCGGTGCCGACGCCCGTCAGTGCCCCGCGACATCCCAATCGCCGCCGCGCCCGATCTGCACGTCGAGCGGCACCGTGAGATCGGCGGCATCACCCATGCGCTCGCGCACGATGCCCTCCACCTCGTCCCACTCTCCCGCTGCGACTTCGACGACCAGTTCGTCGTGGATCTGCAACAGCACCCGCGAGGCCAACCCCTTGTCGACGAGTTCGTCGTGGATGCGGAACAGGGCGATCTTCATGATGTCGGCCGCGCTGCCCTGGATCGGGGCGTTCAGCGCCGCACGCTCGGCGTTCTCGCGCAGCACGCGGTTGGGGCTGCCGAGGTCGGGGAAGGGACGACGACGACCGAAGATCGTCTCGGTGTAGCCGTCGACGCGCGCCTGGGCGACGGACTCGCGCAGGTAATCGCGTACGGCACCGAACCGCGCGAAGTAGTCGAGCATGAGCTGCTTGGCCTCGGCCTGCTCGATGCGCAACTGCTTGGACAGCCCGAACGCCGACAGCCCGTAGACGAGCCCGTACGACATCGCTTTCACCTTCGTGCGCATCGCCGGGGTGACATCGGCCGGTTCGACCCCGAACACCCGCGAGCCGACGAAGCGGTGCAGGTCTTCACCGGAGTTGAACGCCTCGATCAGGCCCGGGTCCTCAGACAGATGCGCCATGATGCGCATCTCGATCTGCGAGTAATCCGCCGTCAGCAGCGTCTCGAACTGCTCGCCGACTTCGAACGCCGAGCGGATGCGGCGCGACTCCTCGTTGCGGATCGGGATGTTCTGCAGGTTGGGGTCGGTGCTCGACAGCCGCCCGGTCTGGCTGCCGGTCTGCACATACGTGGTGTGCACACGGCCATCGGCGGCGATGGCGACGTCGAGCGACTCGATGATCTGCCGCAGCTTCGTTGCTTCGCGGTGCTGCAGAAGCAGATTCAGGAAGGGATGCGGGTTCGACTCCTGCAGGTCGGCCAGCACGGCCGCATCGGTGGAGTATCCGGTCTTCGTCTTGCGGGTCTTGGGCAGCTCGAGCTGCTCGAACAGGACCTCCTGCAGCTGCTTGGGCGACCCGAGGTTCACCTCGCGGCCGATCGCGGAATACGCTTCCTGCGCGATCGTGTCGGCGCGCGCGGCGAGCTCAGTCGAGAACGACGACAGCTTCTCGTGCGAGACGGCGACACCGGCGAGCTCCATGTCGGCAAGAGTGTCGAGCGTCGGCAGTTCGATGTCGGTGAGCACGGTCGACACGGATGCCGGCAGTTCGGCGCGCAGGGCTTCGGCGACCCGCAGCACGTACCACGACAGTTGTCCCGGCGTCGCGCCCTCGGTTTCGGGCACGAGCTGCGTCGGATCTGCTTCAGGCAGCTTCTCGTCGAGGTAGCGGTCGACCAGGTCCCCGAGTCCCTTGTCGGGAAAGCTGGGGCGCAGCAGCCACCCCGCGAGCACGACGTCGCACGCGAGCCCGCGCAGGCGGATACCCGCTCGGCGCAGCGCCTTCACCTGGGTCTTCGCGTCGGCCAGCACCTTCGGGGCGTCGCCGGTGAGCCACGGGGTCAGCGCCGCGGCGACCTCGTCGGTCCAGGTCGCCTCGACCGCCGCATCCGGCGTCGCGAGCCCGATGCGCCCGGGCAGGCCGCCGTCGACAGTCAGGGTCACGCCGACATCGCCGGCCGCCGCCTCGACCCACGCCGCGAGGGCGACCGGGTCGGGTTCGGACGGTATCGGCGCCTGCTGCGCCGGCTCGCTGACGGACTCGGCGGGGTCGGCGCCCATCGCTTCGAACACACGCGGCAACAGGGTGCGGAACTCGAGTCGCGCGAAGATGTCGCGCACCGCCTGCGCGTCGATCGCCCGCATGGCGAGATCGGCGGGCGCCACTTCGAGCTCGACGTCGCGCAGCAAGGCGTTCAGCGCGCGGTTGCGGCGCACGTCGTCGAGGTGGTCGCGAAGATTGCCCCCGACGACGCCCTTGATCTCGTCGGCGCGCTCGAGCAGCGCATCGAGCGAACCGAACTGGGTGAGCCACTTCACCGCGGTCTTCTCGCCGACTTTCGGGACGCCGGGGAGGTTGTCGCTGGTCTCCCCCACGAGCGCCGCGATGTCGGGGTAGTTCTGCGGCGGCAGACCGTATTTCTCGACGACGGTGGCGGGCGTGTAGCGCTTGAGCTGGGAGACGCCCTGCACACTCGGGTAGAGCAGGGTCACGTCGTCGGTGACGAGCTGGATCGTGTCGCGGTCGCCCGAACACACGAGCACCTCGTAGCCCTGTTCGGCGCCCTGCGTCGCAAGGGTCGCGAGGATGTCGTCGGCCTCGAAGTCCTCCTTGGTGAGCACCGTGACGTTCATTGCGGCGAGGCAGTCCTGCAGCAGCGGGATCTGCCCCTTGAACTCGGCCGGCGACTCGGAGCGGTTCGCCTTGTACTCCGCATACTCACGCGTGCGGAACGACTGCCTCGAGGTGTCGAAGGCGACCGCCAGGTGCGTGGGCTGTTCGGCCTTGACGAGGTTCACGAACATCGACAGAAAGCCGTAGATGCCGTTCGTGTGCTGGCCGTCCTTGGTCGAGAAATTGTCGACCGGGAGGGCGAAGAACGCCCGGTACGCCAGCGAATGGCCGTCGACGACGAGAAGGGTAGGCTTTGCGGAGTCGCTCACCCGTCCAGCCTAACGAGGGTCGGCGACACCGCCCCCAGCGAAGAGGAACGATGACCGAGACTGCGCCCCCCGACGTCAACGGCATGGAATGGGCCGCGCAGCGGGGCATGGGTGCCCTCGCCGAGAAGATGGGCATGGCGTTCACCGAGTTCTCGGTCGAACGCTGTGTCGCGACGATGCCCGTCGAGGGCAACACGCAGCCCGTGGGCTTGTTCCACGGCGGCGCGTACGTGGTGCTCGGCGAGTCGCTCGGGTCGATGGCGGCGAACCTCCACGCCGGACCGGGCCGACTCGCTGTCGGCGTCGACATCAACGCGACCCACACGCGCTCAGCGACGTCGGGCATCGTCACGGGCGTCTGCACGCCCATCCACCTCGGCCGCAGCATGACCGTGCACGAGATCGTCGTGAGCGACGATCAGGGCCGGCGGTGCTCGACGATCCGCATCACGAACATGATCAAGGACATGCCCGCGCGCTGAGTGTTGAGGTTTCGATACACCGCGGCCTCGCCGCGGCACTCAACCTGAGTCGGCTCGCGTCAACGCCGCTTCGCGGCATCGACCCGCAGCCGACTCACTTCTTCGGCGAGAGCTGTTCGATGATCGCCTTGGCGACGTCCTGCATGGTCAGGCGGCGGTCCATCGACGCCTTCTGGATCCAGCGGAACGCCTCGGGCTCGGACAGGCCCATCTTCTCGTTCAGCAGCCCCTTGGCGCGATCGACCAGCTTGCGGGTCTCGAAGCGTTCGACCATGTCGGCGACTTCGGCCTCGAGCGTGATGATCTGCTCGTGGCGGGCCAGGGCGATCTCGATCGCGGGCAGCAGGTCGTTCGGCGTGAAGGGCTTGACGACATAGGCCAGGGCCCCAGCCTCGCTCGCGCGCTCGACGAGCTCCTTCTGGCTGAACGCCGTCAGCAGCACGACCGGTGCGATGTGGGCCTTCGACAGGCGCTCCGCGGCGCTGATGCCATCGAGGACGGGCATCTTCACGTCCATGATGACGAGGTCGGGGCGCAGCTCCGTTGCGAGCTGTACAGCCGTTTCGCCGTCACCGGCCTCGGCGACGACGTCGAAGCCGTTGTCGCGGAGGATCTCGACGATGTCGAGGCGGATCAGCGATTCGTCTTCCGCCACGACGACGCGACGCGGTGCGGCCGGTGCCGTGGGGGTCTGTTCCTGCTCAGTCACCCTTGAATCCTACGGCACGCGAAGAACCCGACGCGAAGCGTGTCCGAAGGTGCTCCCCCGCTGCGGTATCTTCGATGTGCACCACGCCGGTGTGGCGGAATGGCAGACGCGACCGACTCAAACTCGGTTGCCCGAAAGGGCGTGTGGGTTCGACTCCCACCACCGGCACGCGATCCCGCACGAACGCGGAAGGGGCGGATGCTGCACGATGCAGCATCCGCCCCTTCCGCGTCTGCGGTCAGTTGCCCGCCTGGTAGATGGGTGCCTTGCCGTACATGGCGTCGCCGAGCTTGTGGATGCGGATGTCGTTGGTCGAGCCGATGATCCCGGGAGGCGATCCCGAGATCACGACGACCTTGTCGCCTTCGGTGGCCAGGCCATTGCCGAGGAAGTAGTCGTCGACCTGCAAGAACATGAGGTCGGTGTGCGCGACCGGCTCCACGAGCGCTGAGCGGACGCCCCACGTGAGGGCCATGCGGCGACGGATCGCCGGGTCGGTCGCGAACGCCATCATGGGAATGCGAGGGCGCAGGCGCGACATCCGTCGTGCCGTGTCACCCGACTCGGTGAAGATGCAGATGTACTTCGCCTCGACGAACTCTGCGACCTCTTCTGCGGCGAGCGTAATGATGCCCGGCTGCGTGCGGGGCTTCGTGTTCAGCGGTGCGATGCGCTCGAGCCCGTGCTCTTCGGTGGACTCGATGATGCGCGCCATCGTGCTGACGACGACGGTCGGGTACTTTCCGACGCTCGTCTCGCCCGAGAGCATCACGGCGTCCGCGCCGTCGAGGACCGCGTTGGCCACGTCGCTCGTCTCGGCGCGCGTGGGGACGGGGTTCTCGATCATCGATTCGAGCATCTGCGTCGCGACGATGACGGGCTTCGCCATGCGGCGGCAGAGCTCGACCGCGCGCTTCTGCACGATCGGCACCGCCTCGAGGGGCAGCTCCACGCCGAGGTCGCCGCGAGCGACCATGATGCCGTCGAACGCATCGATGATCTCTTCGAGCGCATCGACGGCCTGCGGCTTCTCGATCTTGGCGATGACGGGGACCTTGCGCCCCTCCTCCGCCATGATCTCGTGCACGCGCGTCACGTCTTCGGCGTTGCGCACGAAAGACAAGGCGATGATGTCGGCACCGGCGCGAAGGCCCCAGCGCAGGTCCGCCTCGTCCTTCTCGCTGAGGGCGGGAACGTTGACGGCGACACCGGGCAGGTTGATGCCCTTGTTGTCGGACACCGGGCCGGCGACGATGCATTCCGTCGTGACGACGTTGCCCTCGACCGACGTCACCTGGACGCGCACCTTGCCGTCGTCGATGAGCAGGAAGTCGCCCGCCTTGACATCGCCCGGAAGGCCCTTGAACGTCGTCGAGACGATGTCCTTCGTGCCGAGGATGTCATCGGTGGTGATCCTGAGCACGTCGCCGACCGCGAGCTCATGCGGGCCGTTCTCGAACTTGCCGAGGCGGATCTTCGGTCCCTGCAGGTCGACGAGGATGGCCACCGGGCGTCCGGCGTCGTCAGCCGCCTTGCGCACGTTGGCGAAGTTGCTGTCGTGCACGGAATAGTCTCCGTGGCTGAGGTTGAACCGCGCCACATCCACACCGGCGTCGATGATCGCGCGGACCATCTCGTAGGTGGAAGTGGCGGGGCCGAGGGTGGCGACGATCTTCGCGCGTCTCACGTATCTGACTCCGGTCTTGGGTTATCGGGGATTGGTTCTCACCCTACGCGGGCAGCAGACCGATGGCGATGTCGGTCGGGCGCACCGGTGAGGGAAGCATGGTCTGGCCCATGAGGTACTCGTCGACCGCTGCGGCGGCTGCGCGGCCCTCGGCGATCGCCCACACGATGAGCGACTGTCCGCGCCCGGCGTCACCGGCCACGAACACGCCGGGAGCGGTCGTCTGATAGTCGTCGGCGCGCTCGACGGTGCCGCGTCCGGTGAACACGGCACCGAGCTGCTCCTCGAGCGCGGTGCGCTCGGGGCCGGTGAAGCCCATCGCGATCAGCACCAGATCAGCGGGGATCTCTCGCTCCGTGCCGCTCTTGGGCACGCGGCGGCCGTCGATGTACTCGGTTTCGGCAACGCGCAGGGCACGCACCTCTCCGGCATCGTTGGCGAGGAACTCGACGGTCGACGCCAGGTAGGCCCGCTCGCCGCCTTCCTCGTGCGCGGACTGCACTTCGAACACCGTCGGGGCCATGGGCCACGGCTGGTGTTCGGGACGCTCGTGCGGCGGCTGCTTGCCGATGGCGAGGTTCGTCACGCTCAGCGCGCCGTGGCGGTGGGCCGTGCCGATGCAGTCGGCGCCGGTGTCGCCGCCGCCGATCACGACGACGTGCTTGCCTTCGGCGTGGATCTGGTGGGGAACCTGGTCCCCCGCGACGGCCTTGTTCGATTCGACGAGGTACTCCATCGCGAAGTGCACGCCGGCGAGGTCGCGGCCCGGGATCGCCAGGTCGCGCGGCAGCGTCGCGCCGGTGGCCACCACGACGGCGTCGTACCGGGCGCGCAGGTCGCTCCACGAGATGTCGCGGCCGATCTCGACGCCGGCGCGGAAGCGGGTGCCCTCGCCCTGCATCTGACGAAGACGCGTCTCGAGGTGGCGCTTCTCCATCTTGAAATCGGGGATGCCGTAGCGCAGCAGACCGCCGATGCGGTCGTCGCGCTCGAAGACGGCGACCGTATGGCCTGCGCGCGTCAGCTGCTGTGCGGCCGCGAGCCCCGCGGGTCCGGATCCGACGACGGCGACCGTCTTGCCGGTGAGGCGCTCCGGCGGCTCGGGCTCGACCCAGCCATTGGCGAACGCCTCGTCGATCGTCGAGACCTCGATCTGCTTGATCGTGACGGCAGGCTGGTTGATGCCGAGCACGCACGAGCTCTCGCACGGTGCCGGGCAGAGCCGCCCGGTGAACTCCGGGAAGTTGTTCGTCGCGTGCAGGCGCTCGATCGCGGCCCGACCTTCGCCGCGCCAGGTCAGGTCGTTCCACTCCGGGATGAGGTTTCCGAGCGGGCAGCCCTGGTGACAGAACGGCACGCCGCAGTCCATGCAGCGTCCAGCCTGACGGCGCAGGACGGCAGTGTCGCCCGGCTCGTAGACCTCTTTCCAGTCCATGATGCGTACGGGCACGGGGCGGCGGGCGGGCAGCTCGCGCTCCGTCGTCTTGAGGAAGCCCTTCGGGTCAGCCACCGGTCACCTCCAGGATGCGGGTCCAGACGACGTCGCCGTCGGGGTCGAGCCCCTCGGCGACTGCGTTCTGGCGGGTCTGCAGCACCGCTGCGTAATCGCGCGGCAGGACACGGACGAAATTCGCGGCCTCGGCCTCGAAGTCGTCCAGCAGCTGGGCGGCAAGCGCCGAGCCGGTTTCGGTACGGTGCTGCTCGAGGAGGTCGCGCAGCATCTCGACGTCGCCGGAGCCCATCTCGAGCAGCTCGAGCTCGCCACTGGCGAGGGCCTCGCGGTTCACGAGATCGCGGTCCAGCTTGTAGATGTAGGCCGAGCCTCCCGACATACCGGCACCGAGGTTGCGACCCGTCGTGCCGAGAATGACGGCCAGTCCCCCGGTCATGTACTCCAGTGCGTGATCGCCGACGCCCTCGACGACGGCGGTGGCACCCGAGTTGCGCACCAGGAAGCGCTCGCCGACGACGCCGCGCAGGAACATCGTTCCCTGGGTTGCGCCGTAGCCGATGACGTTGCCGGCGATGACGTTCTTCGAGGCGTCGAAGCTCGCATCGCGCGGCGGACGCACCACGATCTGTCCGCCCGAGAGCCCCTTGCCGACGTAGTCGTTCGAGTCGCCTTCTAGGCGCAGCGTGATGCCTGCGGGCAGGAAGGCTCCGAAGGACTGACCGGCCGAACCCGTCAGGTTCACTTCGATCGACCCCGCGGGCAGCCCGTTCTCACCGTGGGCGAGGGTCACCTTGTTGCCGAGCATCGTCCCGACCGCACGTGCGGTGTTGCGCACCGGCAGGTCGATCGACACGTGTCCGCCGTGCGCGACCACGTCCTGTGCGCGCTCGATGAGCTGCACGTCGAAGTGCTCGTGGAGTTCGTGGTCCTGCGCGCGCATGTTGCGACGCGGGACGTCGGCAGCGAAGGCGGGGCCGCGAAGGATCGGGCCGAGGTCGAGCCCGCTGGCCTTCCAGTGATCGATCGCGCCGTTCACGTCGAGCAGCTCACTGTGACCGATCGCCTCGTCGAGCGAACGGAAGCCCAGCTCGGCGAGATACTCGCGCACCTCTTGCGCGATGAACTCCATGAAGTTCACGACGAACTCCGGCTTGCCGGTGAAGCGGCTGCGCAGCACGGGGTTCTGGGTCGCGACGCCGACCGGGCAGGTGTCGAGGTGGCAGACACGCATCATGATGCAGCCCTCCACGACGAGGGCCGTGGTGGCGAAGCCGAACTCCTCGGCGCCCAGGAGCGCGGCGACGATGACGTCGCGCCCCGTCTTCAACTGCCCGTCGGCCTGCACCACGACGCGGTCGCGCATGTCGTTGAGCATGAGCGTCTGCTGCGTCTCGGCCAGACCCAGCTCCCACGGGGTGCCGGCGTGCTTGAGCGAGTTCAAGGGGCTCGCACCCGTGCCGCCGTCGTGCCCCGAGACCAGGATGACGTCGGCCAGGGCCTTCGCAGTGCCCGCCGCGACCGCGCCGATCCCGGACTGGCTCACGAGCTTCACGTGCACACGAGCCGCGGGGTTCGCGCGCTTGAGGTCGAAGATCAGCTGCTTGAGGTCTTCGATCGAGTAGATGTCGTGGTGCGGCGGCGGCGAGATGAGTCCGACACCGGGTGTGCCGCCACGGGTGCGGGCGATCCACGGGTACACCTTTGCGGGCGGCAGCTGACCGCCCTCGCCGGGCTTGGCGCCCTGGGCGAGCTTGATCTGGATGTCGTCCGCGTGCGTGAGGTACATGCTGGTCACACCGAAGCGTCCAGACGCGACCTGCTTGATCGCACTGCGACGCTCGGGGTCGAGCAGACGGTCGACGTCCTCGCCGCCCTCGCCGGTGTTCGACTTCGCGCCCAGACGGTTCATCGCGATGGCGAGCGTCTCGTGCGCTTCCTTCGAGATGGAGCCGTAGCTCATCGCGCCGGTCGAGAATCGCTTGACGATCGAGGCGACCGACTCGACCTCGTCGATCGGCACGGCCCGGCGCTCCTCGGTGCGCAGCTTGAACAGCCCGCGCAGCGTCTTCAGCTCGGCGGCCTGGTCGTCGACCAACCGCGTGTACTCGCGGAAGATGTCGTATCGACGGTTGCGCGTGGAGTGCTGCAGCCGGAAGACCGTCTCCGGGTTGAACAGGTGCGGAGCACCGTCGCGGCGCCACTGGTATTCGCCACCCGTCCAGAGGCGCTCGTGCGCGCGGGCCGCGGCATCCTCGGGGTAGGCGAAGTCGTGGCGCTTCTGGTTCTCGGCGGCGACCGCCTCGATGCCGATGCCGCCGAGCTTGGTCTCGGTGCCGGTGAAGTAGGTGTCGATGAACTCCTGCGAGAGGCCGACGGCCTCGAACACCTGCGCACCCGCGTACGACGACACGGTCGAGATGCCCATTTTCGACATGATCTTCAGCACGCCCTTGCCGAGAGCGTAGATCAGGTTCTTGACGGCCTTCTCAGGCGCGATGCCGGTGATGAACCCGGCGCGCACGAGATACTCGACGGTCTCCATCGCGAGGTACGGGTTGACCGCCGAGGCGCCATAGCCGAGCAGCGTCGCGACGTGGTGCACTTCGCGCACGTCACCGGCCTCGACCACGAGCCCGACCTTCATCCGGTTCTCGTTGCGGATGAGGTGGTGGTGGATCGCGGACAGCATGAGCAGCGACGGGATCGGGACCAGGTCCTTGTTCGAGTCGCGGTCACTGAGGATCACGAACTCCGCGCCCGCCTCGATCGCGGTGTCGACCTCGGCGCACATCTGCTCAAGGCGGTCGCGCATGGCGTCGGGTCCCGCCTCGAACGGGTACAGGCCACGGATCGTCACCGAGCGGCGGCCGGGCAGCAGCTTGTCGATGTTCTGCAGCTTGGCGAGCTCGTCGTTGTCGATCACCGGGAAGTCGAGCGTGATCGTCCGCGTGTGGTCCGGGCCCCACGTCAACAGGTTGCGCTCGGGGCCGAGGCCCAGCGCGAGGGACGTCACGACCTCTTCGCGGATCGAGTCCAGGGGTGGGTTGGTGACCTGCGCGAACTGCTGGATGAAGTAGTCGAACAGGAGGCGCGGCCGCTCGCTGAGCGCGGCGATCGGCGTGTCGGAACCCATCGCGCCCAGGGGCTCGGCGCCGGTCTGACCCATCGGGGTCAGGAGGATCCTCACTTCTTCCTCGGTGTAGCCGAACGTGCGCTGACGGCGGGTGATCGAGGCGATCGGGTGCACGATGTGCTCGCGCTCGGGCAGGTCGCGCAGCTGCACCCGGCCCTCGTCGAGCCACTCCTGCCACGGCTCCTGCGCAGCGAGCTGCGCCTTGATCTCTTCGTCTTCGATGAGTCGACCCTGTGCCGTGTCGACGAGGAACATGCGGCCCGGACGCAGGCGGCCGCGGCGCTTGATGCGCTCGGGCTCGAAGTCGAGCACGCCCGTCTCCGAGCCGATGACGACCAGACCGTCGGTCGTCTCGGTCCAGCGCCCGGGACGCAGACCGTTGCGGTCGAGCGTCGCGCCGACAAGGGTTCCGTCGGTGAAGATGAGGGCGGCAGGACCGTCCCACGGCTCCATCTGCATCGAGTGGTACTCGTAGAACGCCCGCAGGTCGGGTGCGATGTCGGCCTGCTTCTCGTAGGCCTCGGGCACCATCATCATGATTGCGTGGGGCAGGCTGCGACCGGTGAGGGTGAGCAGCTCGAGCACCTCGTCGAACGACGCCGAGTCGCTTGCACCGTCGGTGCAGATCGGGAACAGCTGACGGATGTCGCCCAGGTTCTCTGCCTCGAGCTGCGACTGGCGCGCCCGCATCCAGTTGCGGTTGCCGTTGACGGTGTTGATCTCGCCGTTGTGGGCGAGCATGCGCAGCGGCTGTGCGAGCGGCCACGAGGGGAAGGTGTTGGTCGAGTAGCGCGAGTGCACGACGGCGAGTTCGGTCGTGAAACGCTCGTCCTGCAGGTCGGGGTAGAACGGCTCGAGTTGCAGCGTCGTGACCATGCCCTTGTAGCCGATCGTGCGGCACGACAGCGACACGAAGTACGCGTCGAGTTCGTGCTGCGCGCGCTTGCGAAGGCGGTAGGCGCGGCGGTCGAGGTCGATCCCCGACAGCGCGGCGTTGCCGCCGGAAGCCGGGTGCGAGAGGAACACCTGCTCGAACGCGGGCCGCGCGTCGAATGCGAGCTTGCCGAGGTGCTCGTCCGCCGTCGGCACGGCACGCCAACCGAGCACGGTGAGGCCCTCGGTGGCGGCGAGGTCGGCGATGCGGTCCTTCAGCGTGCGACGCGCATCGGCATCCAGGGGGAGGAAGGCGAGCCCCGCCGCGTACTCCCCCACCGGTGGCAGGTCGAACTCGACGACTGCGCGGAAGAAGTCGTCGGGCATCTGCGTGAGAATGCCCGCACCGTCGCCCGTACCGGCATCCGAGCCGATCGCGCCGCGGTGCTCGAGGTTTCGCAGCGCGGTCAGGGCGAGGTCGACGATGTCGTGACCCGCCTCGCCGCGTAGCGTGGCGACCATTGCGAGACCACACGCGTCCTTCTCGAACGCGGGGTTGTACATGCCCTGCTTGGGCGGGAACGCACCTCCGACTCGGGTGTCGGCGGCGGTGGAACGGGGGCTCGAAGGCATACCTGACCGTCCTCCTGGAGAAGCTCAAGTGGGACGACGTCGGCCCGAGATGTTCTTTATTTGGCGGCGATGGCGCTTGTGGCTTGCCCGTCGCTGACTTCGGATGCCGGGGGTGCGCTCACATCCACGAAGTCATCGGTGTCCTGCGATTGTACAGCCCCGTCGCCGGACCATTCGCGCCCAGTGACGTAGGGCGAGGGCTCGTCGCCGAGATGACGGCGCTTCTGCACGATCATGATGACCAGTCCGAACACGACGCCGAAGATCGCCGCCCACACGTTGGTGCGCAGCCCGAAGAACACCTCGCTGGGGTCGATGCGGATCGATTCCCACACGATGCGGCCGGCGCTGTACCAGACCAGGTAGAGGCCGAACAGGCGTCCCCACTGCAGGCGGAAACGCCGCGCGGCCCACAGCAGCACGAGCACGCCGAGCGTGTTCCAAACGACTTCGTACAGGAATGTCGGGTGGAACAGGGTGTCTTCGGCGAGCCCCGGCGGGAAGGCGCCGTTGTCGGGGTCGATCTCGAGACCCCACGGCAGGTCGGTGGGCAGGCCGAACAGCTCCTGGTTGAACCAGTTGCCGAAGCGGCCGATCGCCTGCGCCAGCAGCAGGCCGGGAGCCAGGGCGTCGGCGAAGGACCAGAAACGGATGCCGGTCCAACGGCAGCCGAGCCACGCGCCCACCGCGCCGCCGATCAGCGATCCGAAGATCGCGATACCGCCCTCCCAGATGTAGAACACCGCGAGCGGGTCCTTGCCCTCGCCGAAATAGAACCCCGGGTGGGTCAGTACGTGGAAGATCCGAGCCCCGATGATCGCCAGCGGCACGGCCAGCAGGGCGATGTCGATGACCACCCACGGCTCGGCGCCGCGCTTGGTGAGCCGGTGGTTCGTCCACAGCGCCGCCACGATGATGCCCGTCATGATGCACAGCGCGTAGATGTGGATCGTGAGCGGGCCGATCTGGAAGCTGCTGATGTCGGGGCTCGGGATGCTGGCGACGACGTCGAGGGCGGAGAAAGTCACGACCGCGAGTCTACTTCGCCCCGCACCCGCGTTGCGTCAGCGGGTGGTGCCGGCGGCGATGGCGCGGGTCGTGGCGGCGAGGCCGTCGAGCCCGCCGTCGCGCAGCGCGCGCACGAGCGCGGTACCCACGATCGCACCGTCGGCGTAGTCGAGGAGATCCGCGACCTGCTCCGCGGAGGAGATGCCGATGCCGACGCACGCGTGCTCGGCGCCGTGCTCGCGCAGGCGTGCCACGAGTGTGCGGGCTGCGGCATCCAACTGCGCCCGCTCCCCCGTGATGCCCATCGTGGAGACCGTGTACACGAAGCCCGTGGACTGCTGCACGATCATCTCGAGCCGGTCGTCGGTCGACGTCGGCGCGGCCAGGAAGACGCGGTCGAGCCCCGTGCGTTCGGAGGCGGCGATCCACTCGCTCGCGGCATCAGGGGTGATGTCGGGTGTGATGAGCCCTGCTCCCCCGGCGGCGGCGAGGTCATCGGCGTATCGGTCGACGCCGTACTGCGTGACGGGGTTCCAGTACGTCATGACGAGGATGGGCACGTCGACGCGTGCCGCGATCTCGCGCACTGCGGTGAAGGTGTCGCGCAGTCGGAATCCGCCCGCCAGGGCAGCCTGGGTGGCTTCTTGGATGACCAGGCCGTCCATGACCGGATCCGAGTACGGCGGGCCGAGCTCGAGCACGTCGACGCCGTTCTCGGCGAGGGTCACGGCCGCATCGATGCTCGTCTGCAGGTCGGGGTAGCCGATCGGGAGGTAGCCGATGAATGCGCCGCGCCCTTCGGCGCGGGCCCGGTCGATCGCGTCAGCGACGCGGCTCATCCCTGCGCTCCCTCGTCGTCACCGGGTTCGTCATACAGGCCGAACCACTTCGCGGCGGTGTCCATGTCCTTGTCGCCGCGGCCCGACAGGCTCACGGCGATCACGGCGTCGGGGCCCAGTTCGCGCGCCAGACGCAGCGCGCCGGCCAATGCGTGCGCGGACTCGATCGCGGGGATGATGCCCTCGGTGCGGCTCAGCAGCCGAAGCGCGTCCATGGCCTCGGTGTCGGTCGCCGGAATGTACTCGGCGCGGCCGATGTCGGCGAGCCAGGCGTGCTCGGGACCGACCCCTGGATAGTCGAGCCCTGCCGAGATCGAGTGCGACTCGACCGTCTGACCGTCCTCGTCCTGCAGGACGTATGTCTTCGCGCCGTGCAGCACGCCGGGTCGGCCACGCTCGATGGATGCCGCGTGCTTCGGCGTGTCGACGCCGTCGCCGGCGGCTTCGACGCCGTACAGCTTCACCCCCGGGTCGTCGAGGAACGCATCGAACATGCCGATCGCGTTCGATCCGCCGCCGACGCAGGCGACGACGACGTCGGGCAGTTTGCCGGTCTCGTCGAGCAGCTGCCGGCGCGCTTCCTCGCTGATGACCTTCTGGAAGTCGCGGACCATCGCGGGGAACGGGTGCGGTCCTGCGGCCGTGCCGAAGATGTAGTTCGTCGACTCGACCGTCGCCACCCAGTCTCGGTAGGCGTCGTTGATCGCATCCTTGAGGGTGCGCGACCCCGTCGTCACGGGGATCACCTCGGCACCCAGCAATCGCATGCGCGCGACATTCAGGGCCTGTCGCTGCGTGTCGACCTCGCCCATGTAGACGGTGCAGTCGAACCCGAACAGGGCCGCCGCTGTCGCGGTCGCGACACCGTGCTGGCCGGCACCGGTCTCGGCGATCACGCGTGTCTTGCCGAGGCGCTTGGTCAGCAGCGCCTGCCCGATGACGTTGTTGATCTTGTGCGAGCCCGTGTGGTTGAGATCTTCGCGCTTGAGGAAGATGCGTGCACCCCCGGCGTGCGCGGCGAAGCGCGGCACCTCGGTGAGCGCGGATGGTCGACCTGCGTACGTGTTCAGCAGACGGGTGAATTCGGCCTGGAACGCCGGATCGGCCTTGGCGGACTCGTACTCCGCCGTGAGTTCGTCGATCGCGGCGATGAGGGATTCGGGCATGTAGCGCCCACCGAACTCGCCGAAGAAAGGGCCTGCGGCCTCACGAAGACTCATGCGCCCGCCTCCAGGAAGTTCGTCAGCGTCGCGACGGGATCACCCGTCACGAGTGCTTCACCGATCAGGACGACATCGGCCCCGGCCGCTCGATAGTGGCCAACGTCGGCCGGCGTGAGGACGGCCGACTCCGCGATCTTCACGGCATCTGCCGGAATGTGCTCGGCGAGTCGTCCGAACAGGTCGCGATCCAGCTCGAACGTCGACAGGTCTCGGGCGTTCACGCCGACCAGACGTGCCCCGATGTCAGCGGCCCGGTGGACTTCGTCGAGGGAGTGCGTCTCAACGAGGGGCGTCATGCCCAGCTCGAGCACGAGTTCGTGCAACTCGGCCAGCAGTGGCTGCTCGAGCGCCGCGACGATCAACAGCACGAGGTCGGCCCCCGAGGCGCGCGCCTCGAACACCTGGTACGGCGTGGCGATGAAGTCTTTGCGCAGCACCGGCAGTGAGACCGATGCCTTGACGGCTTCGAGGTCGGCGAGCGAACCCTTGAATCGGCGACCCTCGGTCAGCACCGAGATGGCGGACGCGCCACCGGTCTCGTACAACCCTGCTTGGTGGGCCGGGTCGGGGATGTCGGCGAGGTCACCGCGCGACGGACTCGCGCGCTTGACCTCGGCGATGATCTTCACGCGGTCGGCAGGTGCGAGGGCGGCGAGGGCGTCGCGAGCGGCCGGCTGAGCGAGCGCGAGCTGCTCCACGGTCGCCAGCGGACGCGTGCGCGCACGCGTTTCGGCATCCTCCACCGCGCCGGCTGTCAGTCCGGCGAGCATGATCAGTGCTCTTTCGGCGTGTACTTGGGCCCGTTCACGCCGTAGCCGGCGCGCGCGAGCGCCCAGCCGACGATCGCGCCGACGAGCAGCAGCCCGCCGGAGACCCAGACCAGCACCGGCAGGTCGAGCCAGTAGAAGAGGGTGCCGAGAGCAACCGCCACGAGCATGATGATCACGGCCGTCCACGCGGCGGGGCTGTGTCCGTGGCCGGGGTCACCGATGGGGTTGCTCATGTCTCTCCTTCGCGATCGGGCGCTGGTCCCAGTCTAGCGGGGCGCGTCGGCCGGTTCCGAACCCGCGCGCTGCCGCGTTCATGTCGTCGGGTCGGTGCCCCGCGACAGGTCGTCCCAGTCGTCGATTGCGTCGTGCGGACGCGACCCCGCGGGAGCCGTCGCCGTCGCGTCGTACCGTCGCCCGCCGCTGCCCCAGCTGCGGGCGGTCGCGAGCGTCCATACGCCACCGGTGGCCACAAGGATGCCGCTGATGAGCGCCGCGACCGGCCAGCCGGTGACAGCGACATGATCGACCAGACTCGCGATCGCGTCGACGCCGCCGAGGCCGGTCGCCTCCGTCACCGCCGTCGCGTACGCGCCGAGGGGCGCCGGCAGGGCGGAGGCAGCCGCCGCGGTCAGTCCGATCCCGAGGGCCACGGCGACCACGCCGAAGATGTACCGCAGCACGCGTCCGACGATCGTCAGGGCGAGTCCCAACGCGAGCGCCGCAAGACTCAACGGTGCAAACAGCGCGACGGCATCCGATCCGACGACCTCGAGCGTGTCGGCATTCCCGTCTGCGAGTGTCACCAGCATCCACGGTTGCGTCGATGCGAGCAGGCTGGAGATGCCGCCCACGAGCACGGCGAGGACGCCGGTCGCGCGGGCCCGTCGCAACAGACGGTTCATTTCGCCTCCGTAGCGGCGAGAGAGGTGCGAGCGCTCACGCGGTGCCCGTCACCGGGTGCAGGTCGTCGGCGTCGAAGCACGTGCGGTCGCCGGTGTGGCAGGCGGCGCCCACCTGGTCCACGCTGATCAGCAGCGTGTCGCCGTCGCAGTCCAGGCGAGCGCCCTTGACGAACTGCATGTGCCCCGACGTGTCGCCCTTGCGCCAGTACTCCTGACGCGACCGCGACCAGAACGTGACGCGGCCGGAGGTGAGTGTGCGACGAAGGGCCTCGGCATCCATCCAGCCGAGCATGAGCACCTCGCCGGTGTCGTGCTGCTGGATGACGGCCGGCACCAGACCGTCGTCATTGAAGCGCACGCGTGCGATGCGGGGGTCGTCGAGGGTCATCGCACGTCGATCCCGTCGGTCTTCAGCGCCGCTTTCACGTCGCCGATCGTGAGCTGTCCGCTGTGGAACACGGATGCCGCGAGCACGGCGTCGGCGCCCGCGTGGATCGCGGGAGCGAAGTGCTCGGCCGAACCTGCGCCGCCCGACGCGATGACGGGCACGCTCGAGAGCTCCCGCATGAGTCCGACCAGCTCGAGGTCGAAGCCGTCCTTGGTGCCGTCCGCGTCGATGGAGTTGACGAGCAGTTCGCCCGCGCCGCGCTCGATCGCCTCGCGCGCCCACTCGAGCGCGTCGAGTGTCGTGGCCGTGCGGCCACCGTGGGTCGTGACGACGAAACCCGACGGTGTTCCCGGTGCCCGCTTCACGTCGAGTGAGAGGACGAGCACTTGTGATCCGAAACGGTCTGCGATCTCGCCGAGCAGGTCGGGTCGTGCGATGGCGGCGGAATTCACGCCGACCTTGTCAGCGCCGACCCCGAGCAGGCGCGCGACGTCGTCGGTCGTACGCACCCCTCCTCCGACCGTGAGCGGGATGAACACCTCTTCGGCCGTGCGCCGGACGACGTCGTAGGTCGTGGCGCGGTCATCGACCGTCGCGGTCACATCGAGGAAGGTCAGCTCGTCGGCACCCTGCGCGTAGTACAGACGGGCGAGGTCGACAGGGTCACCCATGTCGCGCAGGTTCGCGAAGTTGACGCCCTTCACGACGCGGCCGTCGGCCACGTCGAGGCATGGGATCACACGGCACACGAGGGCCATGTCAGAGCCTCGCGTTGTGGATCGGTGTGACCAGGATCGCCCGGGCGCCGATCGCGTACAGCGCGTCCATCACCTGGTTGACGGTCTTGCGCGGCGTCATGACCCGCACCGCGACCCACTCCGGGTCGCGCAGCGGCGAGATGGTCGGCGATTCGATGCCGGACGCGATCTCGACGGCCTTGTCGACCAAGTGTGCCGGCAGGTCGTAGTCGATGAGCACGTACTGGCGCGCGACGAGCACGCCGCGAAGACGCCGCAGCAGCGTCTGGGTGCCGTCGGCCTCTTCGGGGGCGGCGATCAGCACCGCTTCGGATTCGAGGAGCACCGGTCCGAAGATCTCGAGCCCCGCCTGCCGCAGGGTCGTTCCGGTCGAGACGACGTCGGCGACCGCGTCGGCCACGCCGAGTCGCACAGCCGATTCGACCGCGCCGTCGAGGGGCACCAGATCGACGGCGACACCGTGCTCGTCGAGGTAGGCGTCGACGAGGCCCGGATACGCCGTCGCGACGCGGTGGCCCTCGAGGTCGGAGAGCTCGGTGAATGTGCCGGGAGGGCCCGCGAAGCGGAACGTGGACCCGCCGAAGCCGAGCTTCTCGATCTCGCGGGCACCGGGCATGCGGGCGTCGAGCAGCAGGTCGCGGCCCGTGATACCGACGTGCAACGCGCCGGAGCCGACGTAGGTCGCGATGTCTTTCGGTCGGAGGTAGAAGAACTCGACCTCGTTGACGGGGTCGATGACGTGGAGGTCTTTGGGGTCGCGGCGGCCGGTGTAGCCGGCTTCGGCCAGCATTTCGGCGGCGGTCTCGGCCAGCGATCCCTTGTTCGGCACGGCGATGCGCAGCATGTCGGGGTTCTTTCGAGTCGGAGCGGTCGGAGGGATGCGCTCAGAGATGTCGGTAGACGTCTTCGAGGCTGAGCCCCTTCGCGAGCATCAGCACCTGCAGGTGGTACAGCAGCTGCGAGATCTCCTCGGCCGTCTCGGCGTCGGACTGATACTCGGCGGCCATCCACACCTCGGCGGCCTCTTCGACGATCTTCTTGCCGATGGCGTGCACACCGCGGTCGAGCTGCGCGACGGTGCCCGATCTCTCGGGTCGTGCCGCGGCGGTAGCGGTGAGCTCAGCGAACAGCCCGTCGAACGTCTTCACCCTGACAGGCTACCGGCCCGCCGCCGGTGCCGGATGCCGCGTGTCAATGCGTATGGTGGCTTGCGGCTTCGCTGCGCAACGCCGCTATCGCCTGTTCCGGGTCTTCGGCACCGAAGACGGCAGACCCCGCGACGAACGTGTCGGCGCCTGCTTCGGCCGCCTGCGCGATCGTGGACGCGGAGATGCCGCCGTCGACCTGCAGCCACACCTGGGATCCGCGGCGATTGGCTTCTTCTCGCAGTCGCGCGAGTTTCGGCATCTGGTCGGCCATGAACGACTGACCGCCGAAGCCCGGCTCGACCGTCATCACCAGGATCTGGTCGAACTCGTCGAGCACCTCGTACAGACCCTCGACCGCGGTGGCAGGTTTCACGGCGACACCCGCGCGCGCGCCGATCTGTCGCAGCCGTCGGGCGAGCGCCACGGGCTCGGTCGCCGCCTCGAGATGGAAGGTGACCGACGCGGCACCGAGTTCGGCGTAGCCGGGGGCCCACCGATCGGGGTCCGTGATCATGAGGTGCACATCGAGCGGCACGGGGCTGGTCGCCTGGATCCGCTCGACCATCTGCGGCCCGAACGTGAGGTTCGGCACGAAGTGGTTGTCCATGACATCGACATGCGCGAAGTCGGCGGTCGCGATGCGGGCGAGCTCCGCCTGCATGTTCACGAAGTCGGCGGCGAGGATGCTGGGGTTGATGCGGATGTCGCTGTCGGCCACGCGACCACCCTAGCGGCGACGCAGGAGGGAGATGCTCATCGCGTCGGTGTTGTGGCGGTGGGGCCACAGCTGTGCGCGGCCCGAACCGTCGAGCTGCGCGGGCAGGTCGATGGGGGCGTCGGAGAGTCCTGCGAGCACCGCCCGCGCGTCGAGTTCTTCGACGGCATCCCCGTGCTCGCGCAGCACCTCGGCAACGACGGCGGCGGTTTCGGCGAGGTGCGGCGAACAGGTGACATACGCGACGATGCCGCCGGGTGCGAGTGCGTCGACTGCAGCACTCAAGAGCTCACGCTGCAGTTCGCTGAGCGCCGGCACGTCGGCGGGCTGCTTGCGCCAGCGCGCTTCCGGGCGTCGACGCAACGCCCCGAGGCCAGTGCACGGCGCGTCGACGAGGATGCGGTCGTAGCGGCCGCGGCCGGCGCGTTCCCGGCCGTCCTCTTCCGACACCGGCACGTCGAGCGGCACACCGGCCACCGAGTCGCGCACGAGGCGGGCGCGACTCGGTGACAGTTCGTTGGCTTCGAGGACCGCACCGTGAGCGAGGGCTTCGGCGGCGAGCACCGCCGTCTTGCCGCCGGGCGCGGCGCACAGGTCGAGCCAGCGCTCCCCCGCTCGCACCGGCTCGGCGCGGGTCAGTGCGAGCGCTGCGAGCTGCGAACCTTCGTCCTGTACCCGCACGCGACCCTCGGTGGCGGCGATGATCCGCGCCGGGTCGCCGCCGCCGAGGCGGAATCCGATCGGTGAGAGGCGCGTCGGTTCGGCATCGGCGGGCCGTTCGGCCAGGCCTGGAAGCGCCGTCATCGTGACGGAGGGCGACGCGTTGTCGGCGGCCAACAGGTCGTCGAGCTCATCTGCGCGACCCTCTGCGGCGAGGGCGCGGCGCAGCGCACGGATCACCCAGACGGGGTGCGCGTGCCGGAGCCCGAGTCGTTCGTCGTCGGAGCGAGCGAGCTCGTCGAGGCGGGCCTGCCATTGCTCGGTCGTGCGCTCCGACACGCGGCGCAGCACCGCGTTCGCGAAGCCCGATGCCGGTTTGCCGGCTGCTTGTCGCACCTGTCGTACGGTCTCGTTGACGGCTGCGTGGGCCGGTACGCGAGTGGCGAGGAGTTGGTGCACGCCGATGCGGAGTGCGTCGAGGACGGCAGGGTCGATCTCGTCGACCGGGCGGCGGGCGGCTTCGGCGATGACGGCGTCGTAGGTGCCCTGTCGACGCAGCGTGCCGTAGGTCAGCTCTGTGGCCAGGCCCGCATCGGCCGGCGAGAGCTGCGCCTTCGCGAGCTCGCGCGGCAGCAGCAGGTTGGCGTACGCATCGGATTCGCCCACGGCTCGCAGCACGTCATAGGCGACCCACCGCGCCGGGTTCGACTGAGGTGCCCGATCTTGCGCACGCCCACTCACGCCGTCACCTCCGGCAGGTCGACGTGCGGCTTGTCGATGCGCAGTCCTCGCCACCAGTCCCCCGCAGCCATGGCACCCTTGCCTGCCGGCTGCACGCGTGTGAGTGCGACCGTTCCGTCGCCCGTGCCGACGAGCACCTGGCCGTCGCGGAACACCAGCGCGCCCGGATCGAGCTGCACGTCGGGCCCCCGCAGGGCGCCGTGCAGCTTCAACCGTTGACCGTCGAGCATCACATGCGCGCCCGGTTCGGGGGTGGTTCCGCGAAAGCGATCCAACACCCGCTCAGCGCCCTGTCGCAGGTCGAGGGCGCCGTCGGCGAGAGAGAGTTTCGGCGCCAGCGTCGGTTCCCCGATCTGCGGGACGGCGTGCGCCGTCCCGGCGGCGAGCTCGTCGAGCACGCCGGTCAGCAGTGCGGCACCGGCATCCGCCAGTTCGTCGAGCACCTCGCCTGCGGTCGCGCCACGCGGCACCGTGTAGCGAAGTTCGGCGAACACATCGCCCGCGTCGAGGGCAGGGACGAGCTGGAACACAGCCGCTCCCGTTTCGCGGTCACCGGCGATGAGCGCGTGCTGCACCGGGGCGGCACCGCGCCACCGCGGCAGCAGCGAGAAGTGCAGGTTGATCCAGCCCAGCCGCGGCGTCGACAGCAGCGGCTCCCGCACCAGGCCGCCGTAGGCGACGATCACGCCGAGATCCGGCCGCAGCGCAGCGATGCGTTCGGTCGCATCGGCATCCAGTCGATCGGTCTTGATGGTGGGGATGCCGAGCTGTCCCGCAGCTTCGGCCACGGGCGACGGGGTCAGCACACGCTTGCGCCCGAGAGGGGCATCGTTGCGGGTGACCACCGCGACGAGTTCGTGGCCCGAAGCCGCGACGGCGTGCAGGGACGGAACGGCGGGCTCAGGGGTGCCCGCGAAGACGATGCGCATCGGATTCCTCACAGATCGAGCTCGGGCACGTCGAGCCGCACGTTGAGTGTAGGCGTGTTGCGGGCCGTGCGATCTTTGCGGGAGCGGCGCCCGCGCAGTGCCTCGGCAATGACGAGGGCACGCAGCGACGTCGCCACGGCGCGACCGGCCGCGTAGTCGAACCTGATGAGCGCCCGCACTTCACCGTCTGCGCTGGGAAGTGCGACGGGGCCGAGTACGGCGGTGGGAGGCAACGACGGCACGTCGGCCCGCAACTGGGTGATGGCCCCCGCGACGGCACGCTGGGTGCCTTCGACCGCGGCGACCCGGATGGTCGGCGGCATGTGCAGCGGCTGCCTGTCGGCGAGTTCTGCTCGTGCGTACGCCGGCTGCGTCCAGGTCGCCATCGCACGGGAGACCGGGCCGGTCACCCCGACCAGGTGCACGGGTGCGTTCGGCGCGGCAAGCGCTGCGGCGTTGGACCACCATCGCAGGCACGACTCGCCGATGCGCAGCTGTTCGGTGAGCAGCATCTTGTCGCCGTCCAGCAGGATGACCGCCCGGTAGCCGCTCTCGGCGATCGGCTCTGCGCCGCGGGTGGCGATCACGAGCGCGGGCCGCGCATCGACACTCGTGACCGGATGGTCGCCGTCCGCGACGATGACCCGTGTGTTGGGGAACGCGCGGCCGAGCTCATCCGCGGTGCGTTCGCTGCCCGACGAGGCCATGCGCAATCGGGTGGACGAACAGTTCGCACAGGCCCAGTTCGCGTACCGTCGACCACACCAGCCGCAGTCGGGTGCGGCGCCGGCACGTCGGGCGCGCAACGGACCCGTGCAGTGCGGGCACTTCGTCGGCGTTCGACAATCCGCGCACACCAGCACCGGTGCGTAGCCGGGCCGCGCGACCTGGACCAGGACCGGACCGTGCTGCAACGCCTCGCGGGCTGCGGCGAACGCCGTCGAGGGCACGCGGACGCCGTGCCCTTCGCCCTCATGGGTCGCCGAGAGGACGACCCGGGGCTTTGCGGGGCGCGCCGCAAGGATCTCGCGCACCCAGCCGATCTGCACGAGGCGTTCGACGTCGGTGGTGCGGGTGTGCCCGGCGAGCACGAGCGCCGAACCCTCCAGCTCCTGGCGCAGCAGCGCCGCGTCGCGGGCATGGACGCCGGGGCTGAGCGGCTCGGCCAGCAGCGGGTCGCCGTCGTCCCAGATCACGATCGTGCCGACGTCGTGGGCCGGTGCGTACACCGTCGACCGATTGCCGACCACGATGCACGCCGCCGGTAACAGCAGTCGCAGATAGGCGGCGTAACGCTCTGGTCCTGACTGGCGTGCATCCACCGCGACGACGGCATCATCGGGTGCGTGGGGCGCGAGCGCTGCCGTCAACTGCGCCTGGTCGCGATGGTCCGGCACGACCAGCAGGGTGCTGCGGCCACGAGCGAGCGTGTCGACGGCGACCGCAGCCAGCAGTTGCGCCCAGGCTCCGACCGGCGGGACGTCGGGGTCGCCGTCGACAGCGGAGCGGGCCGGGTGCGGAGGTGCGTCGACGGCGATCCGCTCCCCCTCGCGCAGCGCACCGGACAGATCGGGAAACGCCCCGAGGACGGTGCCCGCCCATTCCTTCGCCGCATCCGCGACGATCGGTGCCTCGGGAGGCGCCGCTGCCAGCCACGCCTTCTCGGCGCGCACCATCCGCTTGGGGATCGCCAGCCGCAGGATGTCACTCGCCGACCCCGCCGCGCGATCAGCCGCTTTGCGTGCGAGTTCGTACAGTGCGGGTGTCAGCACGGGGACGGATGAGATGACGGTGTCGATCTCTGACAGGACCCGATCCTCGGGGTCGTGCTCGGCGAGTTCGACGACGAACGCCTCCATCATGCGTCCCGCACTGCGAAGCGGCACCTTGACGCGCACTCCGGGGTGGACGTCGTCTACGAGCCCGTCGGGGACGGCGTAGTCGAAGAGTCGGTCCAACTGCGGCAGGGGGGATTCGACGAGCACGCGCGCGACGACGCCGACGGTGCCCTCCTCCCCCATCGCCGTATCCCCGATCAGAGGCCGGCGGCCGACCGCAGCTCCTCGACGCGGTCGGTGCGCTCCCACGTGAACTCGGGCAGTTCGCGACCGAAGTGGCCGTAGGCGGCGGTCTTCGCGTAGATGGGGCGCAGCAGGTCGAGGCGATCGATGATCGCCTGCGGACGCAGGTCGAAGACGTCGCGGATCGCTTTGGTGATGATCTCGTCGGCGACGTGGCCGGTGCCGAAGGTCTCGACGTACAGTCCCACGGGCGCGGCGCGGCCGATCGCATAGGCGACTTGCACCTCGAGGCGGTCTGCGAGGCCTGCTGCGACGGCGTTCTTGGCGACCCAGCGCATGGCGTAGGCGGCCGAGCGGTCGACCTTGGACGGGTCCTTGCCGCTGAACGCGCCGCCGCCGTGGCGGGCGGCGCCCCCGTAGGTATCGATGATGATCTTGCGGCCGGTGAGGCCGGCGTCGCCCTTGGGGCCGCCGATCACGAAGGGACCCGCAGGGTTGATGACGTACTCGACGTCGGAGATGTCGAGTCCGGTCTCTGAGATCACCGGGTCGATGACCTCGGCGCGCACCGCTGCGCGCAGCGCCGCCAACGAGATGTCGGGCTGATGCTGCGTGGAAAGGACGACCGTTTCGATCGTGCGAGGCGCCGCACCGTCGTAGCCGAGGGTCACCTGAGTCTTGCCGTCGGGGCGCAGGAACGGCAGTGCTCCACTGCGACGCGCGTCGGTGAGACGCTCCGCGATGCGGTGCGCCGTCCAGATCGCCGTCGGCATGAGCTGCGGCGTCTCATTCGTGGCGTAGCCGAACATGATGCCCTGGTCGCCCGCCCCGAGCGCGTCGGTCGGATCGGCAGAGCCCCCCTCCCGGTGCTCGAGCGCACTGTCGACGCCAGAGGCGATGTCACTGGACTGCTCGCCGATCGACACCGTCACACCGCACGAGTCGCCGTCGAAACCGGTCTCGCTCGAGGTGTAGCCGATGCGGTTGACGACGCCGCGGACGATGCCGGGGATGTCGACGTACCCGTCGGTGCGCACTTCACCGGCGACGTGGATGAGGCCGGTCGTCACGAGGGTCTCGACCGCCACCCGGCTGTTCGGGTCGACGCCGAGCAGCGCATCAAGGATCGAGTCGGAGATCTGGTCGCAGATCTTGTCGGGGTGACCCTCGGTCACGGACTCGGAGGTGAACAGGCGCAGCGAAGTCATCGGGGCTCCAGTCGACGGGTGGTGCGCGGAACGTATCGCGCAAGGAGTACACAAACCATCATGCCCGCGGCCCCCGACATGCGGGGACGCGCGGGCATGTCAGACGCCTTCCGGCGTCATACGGTCACTCGACCGGGCGCAGGCGCAGCTTGTCCTCGTGGATCTCGTGCAGCGCGATCGTGAGCGGCTTGTCCTCGACGTTCGAGTCGACGAGCGGACCCACGTTGTCGAAGAGGTTCCCCTCGTGCAGGTCGGAGTAGTAGTCGTTGATCTGCCGGGCACGCTTGGATGCGTAGATCACGAGCTGGTACTTCGAGTCGACCTTCTCGAGGAGCGCGTCGATGGGCGGGTCGATGATGCCCTGGTCACGGTTGGCCATAGTGGACCTCCTGGTCGGATGGCGGTGGGAAGATCTTGCGGCGCGACCATCCCCTCGACGGGCGCCGGTCGCGGCATCCGACCATTCTACAGGGCGGACGCCGCCAGGCACGTCACCGTGCGAGGGCGGCGACCTCGGCGGCGGCGCGCGGCACGGTGTCGTTCACGACGCGGAAGTCGAACTCGCCCTGCGATGCCAGTTCCACCTTCGCGGTGCGCAGGCGCCGGGCGCGCTCTTCGTCGTCCTCGGTGCCGCGACCGACGAGCCGGTTGACCAACTCGTCCCAACTCGGCGGCAGCAGGAACACGAGCGTCGCGTCGGGGGCTGCGGCCCGCACCTGACGTGCGCCCTGCAGGTCGATCTCGAGCAGCACCGTGCGGCCGTCTGCGAGTGCCGCATCGATGGGACCGCGGGGGGTGCCGTAGCGGTACTTGTTGTGGACGGTCGCGTGCTCGAGCAGTTCGCCCGCTTCGACCATCCGGTCGAACTCGGCGTCGTCGACGAAGAAGTAGTGCTCGCCGTCGACCTCTCCTGGGCGCGGTGCGCGCGTGGTGGCCGACACCGACAGCAGGATCTCGGGGTGATGCTCCTTGATGTGCTGCGCAACCGTGCCCTTGCCGACGGCGGTCGGGCCCGCGAGCACGACGAGGCGGCTGCGGCCCGCCCGCGGTGCGGGCTCAGGGAGGCGCTCATCGAGGAACGCCTGCAGGTCGACGCGCTGTCGTGCGCCGAGGCCGCCGAGTCGCTTGACGGGAGAGATCTTCAGTTCGTCGAGGATGCGGTCGCGTTTGCCGTCGCCGATCGCCGGGATCGCGGTGAGGAACTCGGGCACCCGCATGTGTCCCGCAGCCGAGTCCGGGTCGGCCAGCGCGCGCCGCAACAGGTCCTGCGGTGTGATGACACGGGTCGTGACGTCGCGCTTGAGCGACGCGCGTTCGCGGCGGGCGGCGACGGCGCGCCGCGAGGCGGCAGCGCGGTCGACGTCGGGTGGAGTGCGGGAGTCAGCCATCGGATCCCCCACGGTACAGGTCGCGCGGATAGAGCCCGGCGCGCTCCGCGATGCGGTCGGCGAGGCCGGCGGGTCCGGCCGACAGGATGCTGCGGCTCTCGCTCGCGATCACCTGCGGCGCAACGACGCCGAACACGCGCACGAGATCGTCGGGCTGGGCGCCCTGCGCTCCGAAACCGGGCGCGAGGATCGGTGCACCGCGCAGAAGGTCGTCGCTCAGTCCGACGTCGGCGCGGTCGACGGTCGCGCCGACGACGAGTCCGATAGGTCCCAGTCCCCCGCCGAACGCCGACGACGTGTTGACGGCCGCGGCATCCTGCGCGACGCGGGCGGCCACGGTCTGCCCCTCGGATGCCGCGACATCGACGGTCTGCGCCGCCTGCAGCACGGGGCCGTCGGGGTTGCTGGTCGCCGCCAGCACGAACACGCCCTTGTCATGCCGTGCGGCGAAGGCGAGCGCGTCGCGGATCGAGTCGGTGCCGAGGTACGGATTGACCGTGAGCGCGTCGGCCTCGAGCGGCGAGCCGGGCTCGAGCCAGGCACGTGTGTATGCGTCCATCGTCGTGCCGATGTCACCGCGCTTGGCGTCGGCGATCACGAGCAGCCCGGCGTCGCGAGCAGCGCGAATCACCGCTTCGAGCGCTGCGAATCCAGCAGACCCGAACCGCTCGAAGAACGAGATCTGCGGCTTGACGATGCCGACCCGGCCGGCCGCGGCATCCACGACCCGCAGGCCGAACTCCCGCACGCCGGCGCCGGACTGCTCGAGCCCCCACTCGGTGAGCAGCTGCTCGTGCGGGTCGATGCCGACGCACAACGGCCCGGAGGCCGCGAGCGTCTGCGTCAACCGTGCGCCGAAACCCGTCACGCCTGCACCTTCCGGTCGTCGGCGTACTCTTGCAGGCTTCGCACCTCGAACCCTTCGCGCAGCACCGGCAGCGCGCTGACGGCGGCACCGAGGACGGCCATCGTGGTGAACAGCGCCTTGTCGGCCGCGACCGCGGCTGCACGGATCTCGTACCCGTCGGCCCGGGCGATGCCGCCGGACGGCGTGTTGACGACGATGTCGATCTCGCCCGCGTTGATGAGGTCGATGACGTTCGTCTCGCCCGTCTCGTGGGTCGCGGAGTACTTGTTCACGACTTCGACGCGGATGCCGTTGCGCGCGAGGATCTCGGCGGTGCCCTCGGTCGCGGTCAGGCGGAAGCCGAGCTCCTGCAACCGGTGGGCGGGCAGGATGACGGCGCGCTTGTCGTCGTCGGCGACCGACAGGAACACGGTTCCCGAGGTCGGCATGCCGCCGTACGCCGCCGCCTGGCTCTTGGCGAACGCTGTCGGGAAGTCGCGGTCCATGCCCATGACCTCGCCGGTCGAGCGCATCTCTGGGCCGAGCACCGAGTCGACCGTCTCGCCCTCGGCGGTACGGAACCGCTTGAAGGGCAGGACGGCCTCCTTGACGGCGACAGGGGCATCCAGCGGCACGCGGGAGCCGTCCTGTGCGGGCAGCAGCCCTTCGGTCTTCAGTTCGGCGATCGAGGCGCCTGCCATGACGCGCGCGGCGGCCTTGGCCAGCGGAATGCCGAGCGCTTTCGAGACGAACGGCACCGTGCGGCTCGCGCGCGGGTTCGCTTCGATGACGTACAGCACGCCTGCCGACACCGCGAACTGCACGTTGAGCAGGCCGCGCACGCCGATGCCCTCGGCGATCGCGAGGGTCGCGGTGCGCACGCGGTCGATCTCGGTGCGGCCGAGCGAGATGGGCGGCAGGGTGCACGACGAGTCTCCGGAGTGGATGCCGGCCTCTTCGAGGTGCTCCATGACACCGCCGATGTAGAGCTCATTGCCGTCGTACAGCGCGTCGACGTCGATCTCGACGGCGTCGTCCAGGAAGCGGTCCACCAGCAGCGGCGCCCCCTCCCCGATGATCGCCTGGTCGGCGATGCGCACGAAGTAGTCGCGGAGGCTCGGGGTGTCGTAGACGATCTCCATGCCGCGACCGCCGAGCACGAAGCTCGGGCGGACCAGCACGGGGAAGCCGATCTCCTCGGCGATCGCGATCGCTGTGGCCTCGTCGGTCGCGGTGCCGTGGCGCGGTGCGGTGAGCTCGGCGCGGTCGAGCAGCTGCGAGAACTGCTCACGCTCTTCGGCGATGTCGATCGCCGCCGGCGACGTGCCGAGGATCGTGAAGCCTGCGGCCTCGATCCCCTTCGCAAGGCCGAGCGGGGTCTGCCCGCCCAGCTGGCAGACGACGCCGTAGATCTCGCCCGACTGCGCCTCGGCGTGCAGCACCTCGAGCACGTCTTCCAGCGTCAGTGGCTCGAAGTAGAGCCGGTCGCTCGTGTCGTAGTCGGTGGACACCGTCTCGGGGTTGCAGTTGACCATCACGGTCTCGAACCCGGCATCGGCCAGCGCGAACGACGC
Source organism: Microbacterium sp. bgisy189 (assembly GCF_057707225.1). Classification (NCBI taxonomy): domain Bacteria; kingdom Bacillati; phylum Actinomycetota; class Actinomycetes; order Micrococcales; family Microbacteriaceae; genus Microbacterium; species Microbacterium sp. bgisy189. Next base: position 71,196 of record NZ_JBYIPT010000004.1, read on the forward strand.
GTGCACGCACGAGTAGTCGAACTCGACACCCTGCCCGATGCGGTTGGGACCCGAGCCGATGATGACGACCTTCTTGCGGTCGGACGGCGTCACCTCGGTCTCGGTGTCGTACGACGAGTAGTGGTACGGCGTGAGCGCCGGGAACTCCCCCGCGCACGTGTCGACCGTCTTGTAGACCGGACGCACCCCCAGGCCGTGACGGATGCCGCGGATCTCGGCCTCGGTCACGCCGCGCAGCTCGGCGAGCTGCACGTCGCTGAACCCGTGCTCCTTCGCGACGCGCAGCACGTGCTCGTCGAGCTCGCCCGCCGTGCGCACGAATTCGGCGACCTCGTTGATGAGCGCGATCTGGTCGAGGAACCAGGGGTCGATCGCCGTCGCCTCGAAGGCCTGCTCGATGGTCGCGCCCTTGCGCATGGCCTGCTGCAGCACGACGATGCGGCCGTCGGTCGGGGTCTTCGAGATCTCGAGGAGCTCTTCGACCGAACGCTGTTCCTCGCCCCAGTGGAAACTGGAGCCGCGCTTCTCGAGCGAGCGCAGCGCCTTCTGCAGCGCCGAGGCGTAGTTGCGGCCGATGGCCATCGCCTCGCCGACCGACTTCATGGTGGTCGTGAGCGTGGTGTCGGCGGCGGGGAACTTCTCGAAGTTGAACCGCGGCACCTTCACGACGATGTAGTCGAGCGTCGGCTCGAAGCTCGCCGGCGTCGCCTGCGTGATGTCGTTGGGCACCTCGTCGAGGCGGTAGCCGATGGCGAGCTTGGCGGCGAGCTTCGCGATCGGAAAACCGGTCGCCTTCGAAGCGAGCGCCGACGAGCGCGAAACGCGCGGGTTCATCTCGATGACGATGATGCGGCCGGTGGCCGGGTCGACCGCGAACTGGATGTTGCAGCCGCCGGTGTCCACGCCCACGGCGCGGATGATGTCGATGCCGATGTCGCGCAGCTTCTGGTACTCGCGGTCGGTGAGCGTGAGGGCCGGGGCGACGGTGATCGAATCGCCCGTGTGCACGCCGACGGGGTCGACGTTCTCGATCGAGCAGACCACGACCGTGTTGTCGGCGGTGTCGCGCATGAGCTCGAGCTCATACTCCTTCCACCCGAGGATCGACTCCTCCAACAGCACTTCGGTCGTCGGGGAGTCGCGCAGCCCAGCCCCGCCGATGCGACGCAGGTCCTCTTCGTCATACGCGAAGCCCGAACCGAGCCCGCCCATTGTGAACGAGGGACGCACAACGAGCGGGTAGCCGAGCTCGGCGGCGCCCGCGAGCAGGTCGTCCATCGTGTGCGCGATGACGCTGCGTGCGACGTCGGCCCCGGCATCCAGCACGAGCTGCTTGAAGACCTGGCGGTCTTCGCCCTTCTGGATCGCGTCGACCTTCGCGCCGATCAGCTCGACGCCGTACTTGGCGAGGATGCCCTGTTCGTGCAGCGCCATGGCGGCGTTCAGGGCGGTCTGGCCGCCGAGGGTCGGGAGGATCGCGTCGGGCTTCTCCTTCGCGATGATCGTCTCGATCACGGCGGGGGTGATCGGCTCGATGTAGGTCGCGTCGGCGAAGTCGGGGTCGGTCATGATCGTCGCCGGGTTGGAGTTGACGAGGATGACGCGGACGCCCTCTTCGCGCAGCACGCGACAGGCCTGGGTGCCGGAGTAGTCGAACTCACAGGCCTGACCGATGACGATCGGGCCGGAGCCGATGACGAGGACGCTGTTGATGTCGTCGCGCTTGGGCATTACTTGCCACCTTCCCGGTGATCGAGTGCGCGCGGAGCGCGTGTATCGAGATCGCTGACCACCAGGTCGCGGAATCGGTCGAAGAGATAGTTGGCATCGTGCGGGCCGGCGGCGGCCTCGGGGTGGTACTGGACGGAGAACGCCGGGATGTCGAGGGCACGCAGCCCTTCGACGACGTTGTCGTTGAGCCCCACGTGCGAGACCTCGACGCGGCCGTAGCCGTTGGGGCTGTCGACGGTGCCCTCGAGCGGTGCGTCGACGGCGAAGCCGTGGTTGTGCGCGGTGATCTCGACGCGGCCGGTGGCCTTGTCGAGCACGGGCTGGTTGATCCCGCGGTGACCGAACGGCAGTTTGTAGGTGCCGAAGCCGAGCGCACGGCCGAGCAGCTGGTTGCCGAAGCAGATGCCGAAGAAGGGCAGCCGGGCATCGAGCACTTCGCGCAGCAGGCCGACGTGGTCGCCGCTTGCGGCGGGGTCGCCGGGCCCGTTCGAGTAGAAGACCGCGACCGGGTCGATCGCCTGGATGTCGGCGAAGGTGACCGTCTGCGGCAGCACGTGCACGTCGAATCCGCGGGCTGCGAGGTTGTCGATCGTCGCCTGCTTGACACCGAGGTCGAGCACGGCGAGGTTGCCGATGCGCTCGCCGGTGGCCGGCGTCACCTCGGCGGCGGCGACCGAGACGGCCGCCGACAGGTTCTGCCCCGCCATCTGCGGCGCCTCCTGCACACGGCGCAGCTGCTCGTCGGCGTCGAGCGCGGCATCCGCCCCCGAGAACACGCCGCCGCGCATCGATCCTTCCGAGCGGATGCGGCGAGTGACGGCGCGGGTGTCGATGCCGCTGATGCCGACGATCCCGTCGCGCACGAGGGCGTCATCGAGCGATTCGTCGGCGCGCCAGTTGGAGACCACGCGCGAGGGGTCGCGCACGATGTAGCCGGCGACCCAGATGCGGCGTGACTCGGGGTCTTCGCCGTTCATGCCGGTGTTGCCGATGTGCGGCGCGGTCTGCAGCACGATCTGGCCGGCGTACGACGGGTCGGTGAGGGTCTCCTGGTAGCCGGTCATGCCGGTGGAGAACACGACCTCGCCGAGCGTCGTGCCGCGGGCGCCGTAGGCGCGACCCGCGTAGCGCGAGCCGTCTTCGAGCACGAGGACGGCGGGGTCGGTGGTCGGGTGGAATGCAGAGGTCATGCGTCGCTTCCCGTGGGTGTGGTGGCTGTGGGTTCGGGCAGGATCGCGGTGATCGCAGCTGCGACCTCGCGTGCCGAGGCATCCTGTGCCCGCAGGTAGGTGTCGACGGCTTGTTCGGTGCCGTCGGCGATGGTGGTGCGCCAGACGAGTCGGACGAGGCCGTCCTTCTCGACCACGCGGTCGATGGCAACCGTGGCCTGGTCGACGGACTCGATGCGGTCGCGGGTGATCACGATGCGCGGCTGCCCGGTCAAATCGAGCGCCACGCCGGCGTCGGTGATCGTGATGTCGACACGCGAGCGGAACGCGAGGCCGCAGATCGCGAGCCGCTCCAACGGCTCCTCGTGCACGGTCGTCGCGACGTAGAGGCCGTGGAACTCGGCGCGGGTGACCGCTCCGGCCGGCAGCTCTCCCACCGGCGCAGCGAGGCCACGGTCGCGCTTGGTCCGTCGCCACCAGCCGTAGACGCCGGCAGCCAGCAGCAGCAGGGCGGCGGCGATCATGACGATGAGCGCCAGCTCACGGGTCATCGGACCACCTCCGACACGACGCTGCCGTCGTGCACCGTGATGGCGCCGCGCGACAGCGTCCAGCGGACCTGTCCAGGCAGTTCACGGCCGAGATAGGGCGAGTTCAGGCTCCGACCGCGAAGGTCATCGGTCGTGAAGGTGCGGCCCGGGGTCGGGTCGTACAGCGTGAACGACGCCACCTCGCCCGCGGCGATCGGGGTGCCTGCATCGGCGAGGCGCCCGATCCGCGCAGGTGCCGTCGACATGACGCGTGCGACGTCGTCCCACGACAGCATCCCGGTGTCGACGACCGCCTGCTGCACGACCCGCAGCGCGGATTCGAGGCCGACCATCCCGTTTGCGGCGGCCTGCCACTCGCACGACTTCACCTCTGCGGGATGCGGGGCGTGGTCGGTCGCGACGATGTCGATCGTGCCGTCGGCGAGGCCCTCGCGCACGGCCCGCACGTCTTCGTCGCGGCGCAGCGGCGGGTTCACCTTGAAGCGCGGGTCGTAGCCGCGCACGAGCTCCTCGGTCAGCAGCAGGTGGTGCGGCGTGACCTCTGCGGTCACGTTGATGCCGCGTGCCTTGGCCCACCGGATGATGTCGACCGAACCCGCGGTCGACAGGTGGCACACGTGCAGTCGCGAGCCGACGTGCTCGGCCAGCAGCACGTCGCGGGCGATGATCGACTCCTCGGCGACCGCGGGCCACCCCGCGAGGCCGAGCTCGGCCGAGACGGTGCCCTCGTTCATCTGGGCGCCCTCGGTCAGGCGCGGGTCCTGCGCGTGCTGGGCGATGACACCGTCGAAGGCCTTCACGTACTCCAGCGCCCGGCGCATGATGAGCGGGTCGAAGACGCAGAAGCCGTCGTCGCTGAAGACACGGACCTGCGCGCGGGAGGAGGCCATGGCGCCGAGTTCGGCGAGCCGCTCCCCCTTCTGCCCGACGGTGACAGCGCCGATCGGCTGCACGTGCACGTAGCCGGCGGCCTCGCCGAGGGCGAGCTCCTGCTCGACGACGCCGGCCGTGTCGGCGACCGGTGAGGTGTTCGGCATCGCGAAGACGGTCGTGTAGCCACCGGCCGCAGCCGCGCGGGATCCGGTGAGGATCGTTTCGGACGCTTCGTATCCGGGTTCGCGGAGGTGCGTGTGGAGGTCGACCAGGCCGGGCAGGGCGATCAGGCCGTCAGCGTCGATGACGGTGGCGCCGCTGCGGTCGAGGCCGGTGCCGACCTCGGCGATGTGGCCGTTTTCGACGAGGATGTCGGAGCGGTCGCCCGCGACGATCTGTGCGGATCGGATGAGGATCGGGTTCGTCATCGGGTTGCGTCCTCTTCCGTGCTCGATTCGTTCCGCTCCCCCGCCAGCAGCAGGTAGAGCGCCGCCATCCGCACCGACACGCCGTTGCTCACCTGTTCGAGCACAGTCGAGCGCGGGGAATCGGCGGCATCGGCGGAGATCTCCAGGCCCCGGTTCATGGGCCCCGGGTGCATGACAATGCTACCGCCCGGCAGGGCAGCCATCCGCCCGGCGTCCAACCCCCAGCGGCGGGAATACTCCCGTTCAGTGGGGAAATAGGCGGCGTTCATGCGCTCGAGTTGGATGCGGAGCATCATGAGCGCGTCGGGCTTCAGGGCGATGGCCTCGTCGAGGTCGTAGACGACCTTTACGGGCCACGCCGAGACGTCCTGCGGCACGAGCGTCGGCGGTGCGACGAGCGTGACCTCGGCGCCGAGCGTGGTGAGCAGCCACACGTTCGAGCGGGCGACGCGCGAGTGCAGGATGTCGCCGACGATCGCGACCTTGAGGCCCGCCAGATCGCGGCCGCGGCTGTCATCGCCGAAGGTGCGCTTGCGGATCGTGAAGGCGTCCAGCAGCGCCTGCGTGGGATGCTCGTGGGTGCCGTCGCCGGCGTTGAGCACACCGGCCGAGATCCAACCGCTGGTGGCGAGGGTGTGCGGGGCGCCGGAGGCGCCGTGGCGGATGACGACGGCATCCGCGCCCATCGCCTGCAGCGTCTGCGCGGTGTCCTGCAGCGACTCGCCCTTGCTGACCGACGAGCCCTTCGCCGAGAAGTTGATGACGTCGGCCGACAGGCGCTTGGCGGCCGCCTCGAATGAGATGCGCGTGCGGGTCGAGTCCTCGAAGAAGAGGTTCACGACGGTCTTGCCGCGCAGCGTCGGCAGCTTCTTGATTTCACGACGCTGGGTGTCGGCCATGTCCTCTGCGACGTCGAGGATCTGCAGCGCATCGGCGCGTGACAGGGTGCGGGTGTCGAGCAGGTGCCTCATGCGATCGTCACCTCGTCGGCGCCGTCGACCTCTGCCAGGCGCACGTTGACGCGCTCCTCACGGGCGCTCGGCAGGTTCTTGCCGACGAAGTCGGGGCGGATCGGGAGCTCCCGATGCCCGCGGTCGACGAGGATCGCCAGTCGCACGGCGGCCGGGCGTCCGATGTCTTGCAATGCGTCGAGGGCGGCGCGGATGGAGCGGCCGCTGAACAGCACGTCGTCGACGAGCACCACGGTCTTGCCGTCGATGCCGCCGGCGGGAATGTCGGTCGGGTGCGGCGCCCGCGTGGGATGCCGGTGCAGATCGTCGCGGTACATCGTGACGTCGAGCGCGCCGTTGGGTACAGGCGTGCCTGCGAAGCGCTCCAGAAGCGCCGCGATGCGGGTCGCGAGTGCGACGCCGCGGGTGGGGATGCCGAGGACGACCAGATCATCGGGGCCCTTGTTCGACTCGAGGATCTCGTGGGAGATCCGAGTCAGTGCGCGCGCGATGTCGTCTTCGTGCAGGACGGTACGTCCCTGCCCGGACTCACTCATCCGCCGCTCCCTTCTCCGCCTCACGGGACGGTGTTAAAGGTTGCTGTGGTTCGCCGTCCAGCCTACCGGACGGCGAGTGTCAGCCGGCGCGCGCGATGCGGGCGAGCACGCCGTGCACGAACGAGCCGGAGCCGTCGGTGGAGAACTCCTTCGCCAGTTCCACGGCCTCGTCGATCGCGACGGCCGACGGCACCTGGTCGTTGAAGAGGATCTCCCACACACCGATACGCAGCACGGCGCGGTCGACGGCGGGCATGCGGCTGAGGGGCCAATCCTTCGAGAACGTCGTGATCTGCTCGTCGATCTCGTCACGGTTGTCGATCACACCGTCGACGATCTCGCGGGCGTAGAGCCACGATGCCTCGCGCGCCGGCTCGTTGGCCGCGCGCTTCGCCTCGGCGGCGAGCGTCGTCGGCAGGTCGTCGCCGCGGACATCGGACTGGTACAGGATGTCGAGCGCGCGCTTGCGCGCCTTCGAACGTGCGCTCACGCCTTACTTCTCGCGGCCGAGGTAGTCGCCCGTGCGGGTGTCGACCTTGACCTTGGTGCCGGTCTCGAGGAACAGCGGCACCTGGATCTCGTAGCCGGTCTCCACCGTCGCGGCCTTCGTGCCGGCCGACGAGCGGTCGCCCTGCAGGCCCGGCTCGGTGTAGGTGATCTCGAGGACGACGGATGCCGGCAGGTCGAGGTACAGCGGCGTGCCGTCATGGAGGGCGATCGTGACCTGCTGGTTCTCGAGCATGAAGTTCGCGGCATCCCCCACGGTGGCGGCGGGCACGTTGAGCTGGTCGTAGTCGGTCATGTCCATGAACACGAAGCTGTCGCCGTCGTTGTACAGGTACGTGAAGTCGCGACGGTCGACGTTCTGGATGTCGACCTTGGCGCCCGCGTTGAACGTCTTGTCGACGACCTTGCCGGTGAGGACGTTCTTCAGCTTGGTGCGCACGAACGCGCCGCCCTTGCCGGGCTTGACGTGCTGGAACTCCACGACGCTCCAGAGCTGCCCTTCGATCGAGAGGACGACGCCGTTCTTGATGTCTGCGGTGGATGCCATGAGTGTGGAGTTTCCGTTCGTTGCGTGCGGTGGCCCCGCGTCGAGATCGCGGACCAGCATCCGATTCTACGTGATGGCGTGCTCAGCCGTCGGCTTGGCCGGTGATCACGTCGATGAGCGCGTCGGTCGCACGCGCGTAGCCAGGCACGCCCTCACCGACGACATGGATGACGGCGACGTCGGCGACATACGAGTGGTGCCGGAAGGCTTCGCGCTCGTACACGTTGGAGATGTGCACCTCGGCGACCGGGAGCGAGACGCCCGAGAGTGCGTCGCGGAGCACGACGGAGGTGTGCGTGAGCCCGCCGGGGTTGATGACGATGCCGGCGCACTCGGTGCGCGCGGCGTGGATCGCGTCGAGCAGGACACCCTCGTGGTTGGACTGCACGGCGCGCACCTCGAAGCCTCGTGCGGCTGCGCGGTCTGCGACGAGCCGCTCCACGTCGGCGAGCGTCTCGTGCCCATAGATGTCGGGCTCGCGGGTGCCGAGCAGGTTGAGGTTCGGCCCGTTGACGAGCAGCAGGCGGCGGGGTGTCGTCACCGGGCCAGCCTACCGACGCGACTCACAGCGGCCGTGACATCGCTCCGCCCGACTTCGTGGCAGTCGTTGTGGCGTGGCGCTCCTTCAGGCGACAACGAGTGCCACGAACTCGGCGAGCGAGGAGGCGCGTCAGTCGCCGAGTTCTTGGTAGGCGGCGAAGAGGAGGGACTCGTCGGGGGCCTGCAGCACCGTCGGCTTGGCGATGTCGTCGAGGACGATGAAGCGCAGCATGCCGCCGCGCGACTTCTTGTCGCGCTGCATCGTCGCGAGCAGCTGTTTGAAGGCGCCCGCACGGTATCCGGTCGGCAGTCCGAGCGACGTCAGGATGTCGCGGTGCCGTTGGGCGGCGGCATCCGACAGTCGCCCCGCCAGTCGCGACAGCTCTGCGGCGAAGACCATGCCGATCGAGATCGCGGCGCCGTGGCGCCACTGGTACCGCTCGGCGTGCTCGATGGCGTGACCCAGCGTGTGCCCGTAGTTGAGCACTTCGCGCAGTCCCGCCTCGCGCAGGTCCTCCCCCACGACCTTCGCCTTCATGTCGATCGCGAGTTCGATGCAGCGGCGGAACTCCGGCGTCGTCGGGTCGACGGCCCGCTCGGGGTCTGCCTCGATGATGTCGAGGATCTCGGGGTACCAGATGAACCCGGCCTTGATCACCTCGGCGAACCCCGCCACCCGCTCGTTGCGCGACAGTGAGTCGAGCAGCTCGAGGTCGCAGAGCACGGCGCGGGGCGGCCAGAACACGCCGACGAGGTTCTTGCCCTCGCTCGTGTTGATGCCGGTCTTGCCGCCGACCGCGGCATCCACCATGCCGAGCACGGTCGTCGGCACCTGCACGAGGTCGACGCCGCGAAGCCAGGTCGCGGCGACGAAGCCCGCGAGATCGGTGACGGCGCCGCCGCCGAAGCCGACGACGACGTCGGTGCGGGTGAAGTCGGCCTGGCCGAGCACCTGCCAGCAGAAGGCGGCGACCTCGACCCGCTTGCCGGCTTCGGCATCGGGGATCTCGGCCAGCAGCACCTGGCGGTCATCGCCGAGCTGCGCGCGCAGCTGCTCCGCACGGGCCCCGAGGGTCGGCGGGTGGATGATGAGCACCTTGCGGGCAGCCTCTGGCAGCGCGTCGGCCAGCCCGGCGAGCACGCCGCGCCCCACGGTCACCTCGTACGGGCGGTCTCCGCCCACGGGGATGACGGTCGCATCGGTCATACCTGCTCCTTCGCGGTCTGGTCGGTTGCTCGCACCCACGTGACGATCTCATCGACGACGCCCTGCAGCGGGCCGACCGACGTGTCGAAGGTCGTCGTCGCAAGGCGCTCGTACAGCGGGCGACGCTGTTCGTACACCTCGGTCCACCGTGCGATCGGATCGTCTGCCTGCAGCAGCGGCCGGTTCGTGCCGCGGATGCGCGAGGCGATCCGCTCCGGCGGCACCGTGAGCAGGACGACCTGATGACCGGCGAGATCGTGCTGAGTCTCGGCGTGGAGCACCGCGCCGCCGCCGAGAGCGATGACGCCACCGTCACGCTCGGCAGTGGCGACCGCGGATGCGACAGCCTCGCGCTCCAGCGAGCGGAAGTGCGCCTCACCGTGTGCCTCGAACAGCGCCTCGATGGGGCCGTGGTCGCGGACGACGGCGGCGTCGGTGTCGACGAACGGCACGCCGAGCGCTTTGGCGACCCGACGACCGATGCTCGTCTTGCCGGCACCCATCGGACCGATCAGGACGATCACGGGGCGCTCCCCGGATGCCGTGGTCATGCCAGCGCGGCGTCGCTCGCTGATGTCGTGCGAAGCGTGTCGGGGATGGCCGCGAGGTAGCCCTCGAGGTTGCGGCGCGTCTCGGCGACGTTGTCGCCGCCGAACTTCTCCAGCATCGCCTCTGCGAGGGTGATCGCGACCATCGCCTCGGCCACGACTCCCGCGGCCGGGACGGCGCACACGTCGGACCGCTGGTGGTGTGCGGTGGCGGTGTCGCCGGTGGCGGTGTCGACCGTCCGCAGGGCGTGGGGCACGGTCGCGATCGGCTTCATGCCGGCGCGGACACGGAGCACTGTGCCCGTCGACATGCCGCCCTCGGTGCCGCCGGCCTTGTCGCTCGAGCGCGTGATGCCGTCGCCGGTGACGAACAGCTCGTCGTGGGCGGCCGATCCGCGGCGGCGGGTCGTCTCGAAGCCGTCGCCGACCTCGACGCCCTTGATCGCCTGGATGCTCATGAGCGCCTGCGCGAGCTTCGCGTCGAGCCGGCGATCCCACTGCACGTGCGAGCCGAGCCCCGGCGGGACGCCGTAGGCGAGCACCTCGACGATGCCCCCGAGCGTGTCGCCGTCCTTCTTGGCGGCGTCGACTTCGGCGACCATGGCGGCCGACGTCTCGGCGTGGAAGCAGCGCAGCGGATCGGCGTCGAGTGCGTCGACGTCGTCCGGCGTCGGCAATGCCGCGTCGGCGGGGGCCTGCACGGGCCCGATCGACAGGGTGTGGCTGACGAGGCGGATGCCGAGTTCGCTCAGGAACGATCGGGCGATCGCGCCGAGCGCGACACGCGCCGCGGTCTCGCGTGCGGAGGCGCGCTCGAGGATCGGGCGGGCTTCGTCGAAGCCGTACTTCTGCATCCCGACGAGGTCAGCGTGCCCCGGGCGGGGGCGCGTGAGCGCCGCGCCGCGACCGCGGGACTTGTCGGTGAACTCCACCGGTTCGGCGCTCATGACCTCGACCCATTTGGGCCATTCGGTGTTGCCGATGCGCAACGCGATCGGGCTGCCCAGCGAGAAGCCGTGACGAACGCCCGTCGACAGGGTCAGTTCGTCCTCTTCGAACTTCATGCGCGAGCCGCGGCCGTAGCCGAGCTTGCGACGGGCGAGGTCGGCCTGGATGGCGGCACGCGAGATGGGGACGCCGGCCGGCAGACCCTCCATGAGGGCGACGAGTTCTGGGCCGTGCGATTCGCCGGCCGTGAGCACGCGGAGCATTGCTCTATCCTCCCACGAGCGCGCGCCGCATGACGTCGACGACCGACTCCTCGTCGGGAAGGGGCTCGTCGAGGTCGCCGGTGGCGAAAAGCCGGATCTGCAGCACCGCTTGCCGCAGGAGCATCCCCTGCCCTTGCACGGCGGTCGCCCCGGCATCCGTCCATGCCGCGGCGAGGTCGGTCGGCCAGTGTCCGTACACGACGTCGTACAGCAACCCACCGTCGGTCGCGAGCGCTTCGGCCGCGGCTCGGGGCACGGCCGCGCCCCCGGGAAGTGTCGCGATCGTGAGCTGTGCGGGCCGGAACGCCGCGACATCCATCGGGGTGGAGGTGACCTCGAGCCCGAGCGAGGTGCCGAGCCGCACGAGCGGCGCAGCAGCCTCAGGTCGGCGGGCGACGACGTCGAGTCGGGTGACACCGATTTCTGCGGCGGCGACGACGGCCGAGGTGGCGGTCGCGCCCGCGCCGACGATGCGCGCGGCATCCACTCGGTCGATGCCGTGATCGGCCAGGTCGTTCACGATGCCGCCCACATCGGTGTTGTGCCCGACCGGCCCGCCATGCGTGAGCAGCAGCGTGTTCACGGCGCCGGTCAGCTCCGCCCTTCGATCACGCCTCGTGGATGCGGCGAAGGCGGCGCCCTTGAGCGGGAAGGTCACCGACAGGCCGCGATGGTGCGCGCTCAGGCCCGCGAGCGTGGGAGCGAACTCGGACTCGGTGACGCGCCGACGGTCATACGTCCAGTCCCACCCGAGATGCGCGTACGCGGCGCGATGCAGCGCCGGCGACAGGCTGTGGTCGATCGGATCGCCCCACACCTCGAACGCGGGCGCGGTCACGTCAGCACCCCGAATCGGGGTTGTCTTCGCACCACGAGTCCCACTGTGCGACGGCCGCCTCGTGCTCGGCGAGCGTCTCGGTGAACACGGTCTCCCCGGTGTCGAGGTTGACCGTCACGAAGTACATCCATGGGCCGTCGGCGGGGTGCATGGCTGCGTCGATCGCCATGTCGCCGGGATTGGAGATCGGCCCGACCGGTAGGCCTGCATGGACGTAGGTGTTCCACGGGTTGTCGTCGGTGAGGGCATCTTCGGTCGAGCTGACTGTGCCGTCGTCCTCGCCGACGCCGTACTGGGCGGTCGAATCCATCTCCAGGCGCCCGCCGGTGTCGGTGTTGTCGGGTGAGAGCCGGTTCTGGATGACGCGCGAGACCTTGTAGAAGTCTTCCTCGTACCGCGCTTCCTTCTGGATGATCGACGCGATCGTGAGGATCTCATGGTGACGGTCCTCGGGGACTCCGGCGTCGCTGAGTGACTTGCGCGTGCGGTCGACCAGCGTCTGGATGACGCCCTCCGCCGTGATGCCGGGGTCGAACGTGTAGGTCGCGGGGAACAGCCAGCCTTCGAGCGAATCGGCCTCGACGCCGTACGCAGACGGGTCGGCGACGGCTGCTTCGAGGTCGGCCTGCTCGAGGCCGATACCCTCTGCCAGCAACGGGAGCGATTGCGCGACGGTGAGCCCCTCACGCAATTGTGCGGTGTTCTCCTGCTTGTTTGCGGGGTCCCTCAGCGCCTCCAATGCCGCCGCTGCCGTCATCCGTTGCTGCAGTGCGTAACTCCCGGGCTGGATGAAGTCGGTGTTCTGAGCAGTGGCGATCAGGTGGTCGTAGAAGACATTTCTCGTCTTCGTGACGCCGGCCTCGAACAGCGATACCGACACATCGGCGCCCGTGTCGCCCTCGATGATGGTGATCGTCGCCTCGCCGGTCGCCTCCCCTGTCTCGTAGTCCGCCGGTTCGGTCCACCCGAACAGTTCACGGATCTGCGTCTCGTAGGTGTTCCACACCCACACGCCACCGGCGACGACGCCGCCGATCATGGCGAGCACGACGAAGAGGACCACCCACTTCGCAACCCGGCTTTTGCGGGCGTCACGGTCGTGGCGATGCTGCTGCGCGTGTCGATCGCGTGCGTGCTCGGCGGCGAACAACGCGTCGAGCGTGCCGGATTCGTTCGGGCCCGCATCCGGCGCGACCGCGGGCGAGGCGGGCGCAGACGTCGCGGCCGCCGGAACAGGGTTCTCGGCGGGCGACGGGGTCGCCGGCTCGCTGCGCGGCGGCACGGCATGGTGCCCCGTGGCCGTCAGCGCAGCCTCGCGCGCGGCCCTCCGGCTGCCCGGTGCGGCGGCAGGCGCTGGGCGGGCGGCGGGATCGGGTAGTCGATCGAACAGATCCGCGAACTTATCGTCGTTCGACGGGGAATCGGGCATCAGGCGGGCTCCTGAGAGTCTGACAACAGCGTCCCGGCGGGGGTCCCGGAACGCTTCTCGACGTCGATCGCCTGCTGGAGGAGGACGACCGCGGCGACCTGGTCGACAATCTTACGAGACGATTTCTGAGAACGGCCAGACGTGCGAAGCGCCGCGTGCGCCGACACCGTGCTCAGTCGCTCGTCGACGAGCCGGACCGGGCGGGATGCCGCTGAATGCAGCAGCGCCGCGAAGTCGCGTGCATCGGTCGTCGAGGCTGTTTCGTTGCCGCTCAGGCTCACCGGCAGACCGACGAGCAGCTCGAACGCGTCATACTCGGCAGCGATCTGCGCGATCCGTGCGGCGGAGTGCTCGTCGCGAGGCACGGTTTCGACCGGCACGGCGAGCAGCCCGTCCGGATCGCAGCGCGCGACGCCGACACGGGCCTTGCCGACATCGACGCCGAGGCGCACCCCGCGGCGGAACCCGCTCACGCGGTCGCCGTCTCCAGCGCGGTCACGATCGCGGTGAGCGCGGCCGGGATCGCGGATGCGTCCGTGCCGCCGCCCTGTGCCACGTCGTCGCGGCCACCGCCGCCACCACCGAGCACCCCGGCCGCCGTCTTCACGAGGGCGCCAGCCTTGGCGCCGGCGGCACGTGCGGCGTCGTTGGTCGCGACGATGACGACCGGGCGGCCACCCGTCGAGCCGGCGAGGGCGACGACCGCGGCATCCGAGCCGAGGCGTTCGCGCAGCTGCAGGGCGAGCGCGCGGACGTCGTCGGCGGACGCGACCTCACCCAGCGTCTCGGCCACGACGCGCACGCCACCGACGACGCGGGCGGTCTCTGCGAGGGCAGGCAGACGCTCGCCGAGGGCTTTCGCCTCGAACTGCGCGATCTTCTTCTCGGCGGCCTTCAGGCTCGCCGCGAGCTCCGCGATGCGTGCCGGCAGCTGGTCCCGAGGCGTCTTCAGTGACGATGTCAGCTGCGAGACGATCGCGCGTTCGGCGGCGAGTTCACGGAAGGCATCGAGTCCGACGAGCGCCTCCACGCGACGGTTGGAGGCGCCGACCGACGACTCCCCCACAAGCGAGATCAGGCCGACCTCGGCGATGGAGGCCACGTGGGTGCCACCGCACAGCTCGCGCGACCACGGGCCGCCGATGTCGACCATGCGGACCGTCTCGCCGTACTTCTCGCCGAACAGCGCCATCGCGCCGAGCTCCTTGGCTTCGGCCAGCGGCAGCACGCGCGTGGTCACCTCGAGGTTGTCGCGCACCGCGTTGTTGGCGATCTCTTCGATCTCGCTCTTGGTCGCATCCGACAGCGCCTGACTCCACGTGAAGTCGAAGCGCATGTACCCGGCGCGGTTGAGCGATCCTGCCTGCGTCGCGCTGCGACCGAGCGTGTCGCGGAGCGCTGCGTGCACGAGGTGGGTCGCCGAGTGGGCCTGCTGCGCGGCGCGACGATTCGCGGCATCCACCACGGTGGTTGCCGTCTGCCCGACACCGACCTCGCCGGTGGTGACCTCGACCGTGTGGCTGACCAGCCCAGGCACGGGCTTCTGCACGTCGAGCACCTCGAGCTCGAAGCCCGGGCCGACGATGACGCCCTTGTCGGCGACCTGACCGCCGGACTCGGCGTACAGGGCCGTCTCGGCGAGGATGATCTCGGCGATCTGGCCCTGCGTCGCCGCCGTTGCCGGCTGCCCGTCCACGAGGATGCCGAGCACGCGCGATTCGGTCTCGAGGTCGGTGAAGCCGGTGAAGACCGTCTCGCCCTGGGCGCGCAGGTCGCTGTAGACGCTGAGGTCGGCCAGTGCCCGCTTGCGCGACTTCGCGTCGGCCTTCGCGCGGGTGCGCTGTTCCAGCATGAGCGTGTCGAATGCGTCGCGGTCGACGCTCAGACCCGCCTCTTCGGCGACTTCGAGGGTGAGGTCGATCGGGAAGCCGTACGTGTCGTGCAGCAGGAACGCCTCAGAGCCGCTGAGTGCGCTCTTGCCGTCCTTCTTGGCATCCGTCACGGCGAGATCGAGGATCTGCGAACCGGAGGCGAGGGTGCGCAGGAAGGTCTCCTCCTCGGCGAACGCGTACTGCGAGATGCGCTGCCAGTCGGTGGCGACCTCGGGGTAGGCGGTCTGCATGGCATCGCGCGAGGCGGAGAACAGCTCGGGGAACGTCGGCGCGTCGACACCGAGCAGTCGCATCGCACGGATCGTGCGGCGCATGAGGCGGCGCAGGATGTACCCGCGACCCTCGTTCGACGGGGTGACGCCGTCGCTGAGCAGCATGAGCGACGAGCGCACGTGGTCGGCGATGACGCGGAAGCGCACGTCGTCCGCGTGCTCCGCACCATAGGCGCGGCCACTGAGCGCGACCGCGCGGTCGAGCACGGGGCGCACCTGGTCGGTCTCGTACATGTTGTCGACGCCCTGCTTGATGAACGCGACGCGCTCCAGGCCCATGCCGGTGTCGATGTTCTGCTTGGGCAGCGGGCCGACGATGTCGAAGTCGACCTTGGAGCGCACATTCGTGATCTGCTCCTGCATGAACACGAGGTTCCAGATCTCGGTGAAGCGGTTGTCGTCGACGGCGGGCCCGCCTTCGCGGCCGTATGCGGGTCCCCGGTCGAAGTAGATCTCGGAGCAGGGCCCTGCGGGGCCTGGCTGACCGGTCGACCAGTAGTTGTCCTCGCGCCCCATCCGCTGGATGCGGTCGGCGGGCAGCCCGGCGACCTTCTGCCACAGCGCCGCGGCCTCATCGTCGTCCTGGTAGACGGTGACCCACAGATCTTTCTCGGCGAACCCGAGTCCGCCGTCGGCCTCGGACGAGGTCAGCAGCTCCCATGCATAGCCGATCGCGCCCTCTTTGAAGTAGTCGCCGAACGACCAGTTGCCGAGCATCTGGAAGAACGTGCCGTGCCGGGCGGTCTTGCCGACTTCTTCGATGTCGTTCGTGCGGATGCACTTCTGGTTGTCGGCGGCGCGCGGATAGGGCGGCGGCACGGTTCCGTTGAGGTACGGGATGAACGGCACCATGCCGGCGATCGTGAACAGCACCGACGGGTCGGGGCTGACGAGAGAGGCCGACGGCACGATCGTGTGGCCGTTGCGCTCGAAGTAGTTCAGGTATCGCTGTGCGATCTCCGCGGTCTGCATGATGGGGTCCTCGGGCATGCGGGCATCGATCCCCCGTTGCGGGGGCCGGTCGATGCGGGGGTCAGTCGGTCGGCTTTGCGGCGTCGCGGGCGGCAGCGACCGTATCGGCGGCGGCGCCCTTGGCGGCCTCGACGGCCTCGGCGGCGGCAGTGCGGACGTCGGCGGCGATGCCTTCGATCTTCGACTCCTGGTCGCGGTACGCATCGCCGATGCGGTCGGTGAACTCGGTGATGCGCGCGTCGACCTCGGCGAGCAGTTCGTGTCCGCGGGGGTCCTTGTTGACCAGGTGGGCGACGACGAAGCCGCCGGCGAGGCCGAGCACGAACCACAGCGCGTTCTTCATGGCATCCATGTTAGGTGCAAACGACGAAGGGCGCCGGGGTGACCCCCGACGCCCTTCATGCTTGCTCGGTCGTTGAGCGAGCGAAGCGAGACGAAACGCGCTTAGCGCGCCGCGTAGCTGTGCACGTGGCCGCTGCGCGGCTGTACTACGCGTCGCTTAGCGCGCCGCGTAGTACTCGACGACGAGCTGCACGTCACAGGTGACCGGAACCTCGGCGCGCTTGGGGCGACGCACGAGACGGGCCTGGAGCTTGTCGAGCTCGACCTCGAGGTATCCCGGAACCGGGGGCAGCACCTCGGCGTGGCCACCGGCAGCGGCGACCTGGAAGGGCTCGAGCGACTCGCTCTTCTCCTTGACGTGGATGAGCTGACCCGGCTTCACGCGGAACGACGGGCGGTCCACGAGCTGGCCGTCGACCAGGATGTGGCGGTGCACGACGAGCTGGCGGGCCTGGGCGGTGGTGCGGGCGAAGCCGGCGCGGACGACGAGCGCGTCCAGACGCATCTCCAGCTGCTCGACCAGGTTCTCACCGGTCAGGCCGTCCTTGCGGCGGGCCTCGTTGAACTGGATGCGCAGCTGCTTCTCGCGGATGCCGTACTGCTCGCGCAGACGCTGCTTCTCGCGCAGACGGACGGCGTAGTCGCTGTCCTGCTTGCGCTTGGTGCGGCCGTGCTCGCCCGGAGCGTAGGGACGCTTCTCGAGGTACTTGGCGGCCTTGGGGGTCAGGGCGATGCCGAGTGCGCGCGAGAGGCGCACCTTGCGGCGGTCCTGGGACTTCGTGGTCACGAAGGATCCTTCCGTTACGCGGCCATGTCGGTCATGGCCTGCGGACGTATCTCCCGCTCCGCTCCCTGACCGGACTGCACGCCGGGGCACGCCGGAAGGTCTTGATCAGCGGAGGGGGATGCCCGAAAACTCGGTTTCGAGCCGATCCATGCTATCAGATCCGCGGGTTCGAGCCGGGCGAGGCGAGCTGCCGTGCGAGGTCGAGGATGCCGTCGGGGTAGAAGGCCGGCGCACCGGACGCGGCAAGGGCATCCAGCGCGTACCAGCCGACCGTTGTGTCGGCATCGAGCACGGGCAAGCGGGCGCGCAACGGGAGGGCTTCAAGACGTGCGCTGCGCACGGCGAAGACATGGACGATCTCGTGGCCGGGGTGCGCGGCATCCGCGAAGATGTTCTCGGTCACGCCCAGGAGTCGCACCTCGTCGGCGTCGACGCCGAGCTCTTCGCGCAGCTCGCGCCGCATCGCGTCTGCGGCGGGCTCGCCGAACCGGATGCCGCCGCCCGGCGCCCGCAGGAACGGCGCACCGCCCGCGAGACCCGGGTACTCCTCGCACAGCACGTACCCGTCACGCACCACCAGGGCGACGACGATGCTGCGCACCCGTCGCAGCGGCGCGAGATCAGCCGCGTAGGCCTCGATCGCCCGCCGATACGCGGGGAGTCTGCCCGCAAGGGCGGTCAGGGCGGTGCGCAGTGCGACGCGCGCCTTGTCGTCGTCGTACTGCGCGAGCGCGAGAAACGCCTGCGCTGCGTCGGCGTGCGGATCGTCCGCCGATACGCCTTGCAGCAGGCGCATCGCCCCCGAGGCGTCATCGACGTTGCGCAGCGAGCTCGCGAGTTGGATCGTCGCGAACGTGCGCAACTCCCCCGCGAGCCCGCCGTCGAGTGCGGCGCGGTACAGCGGGATCGCCTGGGCCTCCTCGCCCAGGAAGTCATGCAGCGACGCGCGTTCGAAAGGTACCCGTGGATCATCGCTCGCCAGCGGCTGCAGCAGCGCGTCGAGCGCGCGCCACATCTCCTCCGGGCGTGTGTCGTCGGCATCCGCCCAGAAGGCGTCGATCCGGGCGTCGATGTCGTGGGTCATCCGCCCATCGTCGCATCCCGATCCTCGCCAAGCCCCTCTCCGCGGCACAGGAGAAATCACCGCTACAGGACGATCCACGCCGATTCGTCCTGTCTTCGTGACTTCTCCTGTGTTGACGAGGTGCCCGTTGCTGACGCGCCGCTGGTCACGCCACGGGTGTGAGTGCGGACTCGACGCGGACGACCCCGTCGCCGAAGCGCTCGTCGAACTCGCGCTGCAGGGTGCCATCGTCGAAGACGACCAGGACTTCGATCGCCTCTTCGACGCCCATCCGTCCGCCGCCGAGCACCTGCGGCCACTCGCCGGAGAAGATCTCTGCGCTGACCGACTGGTACTCGGCATCGGTACGCTCCGCCTCTGTGACACACAGCATGCCGCCCCAGACCTCGCGGAGGTCTCGTTCGGCGGCGCCCACGTCACCGACAAGCGTCACGTTGATGATCGTGAGCAGCGGGTCGTTCATCGTCGACTCGTCGGGTTCGGGATCATCGGCGGACGGGTTCGGTGACTGGTCCAGCCACACGAGCGAGTAGCCGTCGAGTGCCATGGCACGCTGGATTGCCGCGTCCATCGATGAGGCTGTCGTGAGCGATTCATCGACAACGCGCCATCCGCCCTCTGGTTCGCGGCACGGGGTGCCGAGGTCGACCTCGGGTGGGGATGTCGGCTGCGTGGCGTCTTCGGCTCGGACGACGTCGGTCGGTGCAATGGTCCCCGCATCGATGTCGTAATGGCCGGTGATCACGAACGATCCCCACCGCACGCCGTTCGCCTCCTCGAACGAGCCGACCCACGACTGCCAGTCCCATTCGGTCAGTTTCGGTCCACCGCACTGCGGCGGCAAAGAGTATGCGACACCACCGAGACACGCCTCCGCGCCATCGCCGTCGTCGAGCACCATCACCGGGACGGTTGTCGTGACGACCAGCGGCGGGTGCTCGCTGGGCTCGGCTTGCGGCCGCGTCGTCGCACAGGCGCTCAGTGCGACACCGAGTGCCGTGACGGCGAACGCGGCGCTGATGCGGTGGACGGTGGTGTGCACGTGGGTCCCCCTCGCCGTCGGCACCGAGATGGTGCTGTCACAACGCAAGTGTCGCCCACCGCGGAAGCGTCTCGCGCCTTCGCTCAGTCGCCCAGGATACGGCGGATCTTCCCGAGCCTGGCGGCGACGTCGCGTTCGAGGCCGCGACCGGTGGGTTCGTAGTACCGCTTGCCGCGCAGTTCGTCCGGGAGGTACTGCTGGGTCGCGACGCCGACGTCGAGGTCGTGCGGGTACACATACCCCTTGCCGTGCCCCAACCGCTTCGCGCCGGCGTAGTGCGCGTCGCGCAGATGGATCGGCACACGCCCGAACCCGCCCGCGCGCACGTCCGCGATCGCGGCGTTGATCGCCATGTACGCGGCGTTCGATTTCGCGGTCGTTGCGAGATAGGCGGTGGCCTCGGCGAGCGGAATCCGCCCTTCGGGCATGCCGATGAAGGCGACGGCGTCTGCGGCGGCGACAGCGATCGTGAGCGCCTGCGGGTCGGCGAGTCCGATGTCTTCGGATGCCGAGATCACGAGCCGGCGCGCGATGAACCGGGGATCCTCCCCCGCCTCGATCATGCGCGCCAGATAGTGCATCGCTGCGTCGACATCCGACCCGCGGATCGACTTGATGAACGCGCTGATGACGTCGTAGTGCTCGTCACCCTGCCGGTCATAGCGCAGCAGTGCCCGGTCGACCGCTTGAGCGACATGCGCGGCCGAAATCGTCGCGTCCTCCTCATCCGCGACCATCGATGCCGCCGCCTCGAGCGCAGTGAGGGCGCGGCGCGCATCTCCGGATGCCAGTTGGATGAGCGCCGTCCGCGCCTCCGGAGCAAGCTCGACCGCACCGTCGAGGCCGCGCGGATCGCCCACGGCCCGATCGACGAGCGCACCGAGATCGTCATCGGTCAACGGCTGCAGCGTGAGCAGGAGCGAGCGCGACAGCAGCGGGGAGATGACCGAGAACGACGGGTTCTCGGTCGTGGCGGCGATGAGGATGACCCAGCCGTTCTCGACGCCCGGCAGCAGCGCGTCCTGCTGAGCCTTCGTGAAGCGGTGGATCTCGTCGAGGAAGAGGATCGTCGACTGGCCGTACAGGTCGCGCTGGTTCATCGCCTCCTGCATGACCTCGCGCACGTCCTTGACGCCGGCGGTGATCGCCGACAACTCGACGAACCGGCGCCCCGAGGTGCGTGCGATCGCCTGCGCGAGCGTTGTCTTGCCGGTGCCCGGTGGACCCCAGAGGATCACTGACACGGCAGTCTTGCCACCGGCATCCGGACCTGCGAGCGCGACCAGCGGCGACCCTCGCCTCAGGAGGTGCGCTTGCCCTGCGACTTCGTCGAGCGACGTGGGCCGCATGCGCACGGCGAGCGGGGTCTGTCCCTGGAACAGCGCGCCACTCGTACTCACCGCACCAGGCTAGTCGGGCGCGCCGACACTCAGGCGCGCCCGCATCCAGGCGGCGCTGTTTCGGGCGATAGGCTTTCCCACGGCCCGGGACGCCCGGGCACGAGGAGGATCCGTGGCCAAGGGTGTCGGCAAGAAGGACGCGCGTGCAGCGCGCGACCGCTCGCGTGTCTATCAGGCGCGACAGCAGTTCCACGACGGGACGGTGCGTCGACGCACGCGCGACAACCTCGTCGCAGGAATCGCCGGCGGCGCGCTGATCCTCGCGGTCATCGGCGGCCAGGTGCTCTACTTCACGGCGGGACCCGGCGCACCGACCCCCGAGCCGACGACGAGCATGACCCCGACGCCGACGGCAGTGCCGTCCGAGACCCCCGCGCCCTCCGAGTCCCCCGCATCCACCGACTCGCCGTCGCCCGAGCCGACCTCCACCCCCTGAGGTCGCTCGTACTAGGCTGTGAGCCGACCGATCCCCATGCGGCGTGCGCCGCGACGAGGTAAGACCGTGACTTCCGCATCTGCCCCTGATTCTTCGGCCTCCACTCCCGACGACGAGGCCGTCGCCACGCGTGACGACGCTGTCACAGACGCCGCTGCCGTCGAGGACGCTGCGTCTGTTGAGGACGCTGCTCCCACTGAGGATGCCGCGCCCGTCGAGGACGCTGCTCCCGCCGAGGACGCCGCCCCCGTTGAGGACGCTGCGAGCGGGCCGACCGTGCCCGCGCCCGTCCCCACCCCCGGGCCGCGCCCTGGACCCGTACCGAGGCCCGCGCCGCGTCCGAGCGCTGCGGCACCGGTCCCCGCAGCCACCCCCTCGAACACGAGCACCGAGCCGTGGGGGCGCGTCGAAGACGATGGCACCGTCTCGGTCCGCGAGGGCGACCAGTGGCGTGTCGTCGGCCAGTACCCCGATGGCACACCGGCGGAGGCACTCGCCTACTTCGAGCGGAAGTTCGCCGACCTCGAAGGCGAAGTCAGCCTGCTCGAAGACCGTCACCGCCGTGGCGGCGCGACGGCCGCCGAACTGCGTTCGACGGCGCAGACCGTGCGCGATCGACTCACGGATGCTGCGGCCGTCGGTGATCTGGCGTCGCTCGCGGCACGCGTGACTGCGCTCGAATCGCTGCTCGTCGAGGCGACGGCGGAAGAGGCCCAGGCCGCCCGCGAGGCCGTCGATGCTGCGGTCGCGCACCGGACCGGCATCGTCGAGCAGATGGAGGCGATCGCCGCGCGCGATCCGAAGTCGATCCAGTGGAAGCAGACGACGACCGAGGTGTCCGGTCTGTTCGACCAGTGGCAGACCCACCAGGCCGAGGGTCCGCGCCTGCCGAAGGCGCTCGGGCAGCAACTTTGGAAGCGATTCCGTGACGCCCGCTCGATCGTCGACCGACACCGTCGCGAGTTCTACTCATCCCTCGACGAGCAGCACAAGTCGGCGCGCACCGAGAAGCAGCGGCTCATTGACCGTGCCGAAGCGCTCGCGAGCCGCGGGGAAGACGGCATCGCCGACTATCGCAACCTGCTCGACCAGTGGAAGCGTGCCGGGCGCGCCGGCAAGAAGGCCGATGACGCCCTGTGGGCGCGATTCAAGGCCGCCGGAGACGCGCTCTACGGGGCGCGCGCAGAACGTGAGCGTGTCGAGGTCGCGGAATCCAAGGACAAGATCGACGCGAAGCAGGCGCTTCTCGCGGAAGCGGCCGCCGTCGGCAAGGAGAAGGACACTGCGCGCGCCCGCGCCCTGCTCACCGGCATCCAGCGTCGGTGGGACGAGATCGGCCGCATCTTCCCCCGTGACGCCGAGCGCAAGCTCGACGACGACCTGCGCAAGATCGAACAGTCCGTGCGCGGCCGCGAAGACGCCGATTGGAAGAACAACAACCCCGAGACCAAGGCCCGGCAGAACGACATGACGTCGCAGCTGCAGGATGCCATCTCCAAGCTCGAAGCCGACGTCACCGCCGCCGAGAAGCAGGGCGACAAGCGTGCGATCGCGGCCGCGAAGGAAGCACTCGACGCACGGAAGGCATGGCTCAAGGCGCTGGGCGGCTGACGCTCGGAGCATCGCCTCCTCCCCCGCACGATGAAGGCTGCATCTGTCCACAGATGCAGCCTTCATCGCATCCATGGGCGCATGAGCGGTCAGACTCGGCACATGCCGTCACCGTTCCTGTACTTTGCCGATGAACGACTCTCCCGCGCTGAGCTGGCCGCGGCGAGACTGGACGGCGTGCTGGTCGAACTCGGCGACGGCTACATCCCGGCTGACGCGGTCGAGACGCGAGAGCTGCGGGCAAGCTCGCTCCGCACGTTGGCGCGGGGCGAAATCGCGTTCACGCACGAATCCGCGGCGTGGGTGCACGGATTCCGGTTGACGCCCCCGGCCCGGCATCGCGTGCAGCGGGCCGTCGGCCACCGGATTCCGCACGTGATCGACGTTCGGCTTCGGTACAGCGACCTTGCCATTCCCGATGACGACGTCGCATTGATCGGGGGCGTGCTCGTGACCACTCCGGCGCGGACCTGTGCGGATCTCACGCGTGAAGCCGTCGCAGGCGAGCACGGCGATCAACGCGCGCTGCGAGGCCTCTTCGACGCGCACCCAGACCTCCGGGATGCCGCCGTCGAATGGCTCGAGCAGACCAAACCGGTCCATCACAAGCGGACGGCGCTGGCGTGGCTGCGCGCGGAGGCCTCGCGCGCAAGCGCGGTCAGGACGAGGTGACGCGGTACACGTCGTACACCGCGTCGATGCGGCGGACGGCGTTCAGCACACGGTCGAGGTGCACGATGTCGCCCATCTCGAAGACGAAGCGGCTCACCGCGAGCCGGTCGTTGCTGGTCGACACCGACGCGGACAGGATGTTCACGTGATGCTCACTGAGCACCCGCGTGACGTCGCTGAGCAGACCGGAGCGGTCGAGCGCCTCGACCTGGATCTGCACCATGAACACGCTCTTGGTCGTCGGCGCCCAACTCACATCGATCATGCGGTCCGGCTCGTCGGTGAGCGAACGCACGTTCGTGCAATCGGCACGGTGCACCGAGACACCGCTGCCACGCGTGACGAACCCGACGATCTCGTCGCCGGGAACCGGCGTGCAGCACTTCGCAAGCTTGACGAGGATGTCGCCGGCACCGCGAACGAGCACGCCCGAGTCGCCACCGCGCGGCGCCTTCGAACGGCCCACCTGCGGTATGTCGATGGGACCGGTGGAGGTCTCCTCCTGGCTGCGCACGAGCGCGGTGACCTTCTCGATCACCGACTGCGTCGAAACGTGCCCTTCGCCGACGGCGGCGTAGAGGGCTGAGACGTCCTCGTAGCGCAACTGCTGCGCGACCTCGGCGAGCGATTCCTGCCCCATGAGGCGTTGCAGCGGCAGGTTCTGGCGCCGCATCGCCCGTGCGATCGCGTCCTTGCCCTGCTCGATGGCCTCTTCGCGACGCTCCTTCGTGAACCAGCCGCGGATCTTGCTGCGCGCGCGGGTGCTCTTCACGAAGCCCAGCCAGTCCTGGCTGGGACCCGCATCGGGGTTCTTCGACGTGAACACCTCGACGACATCGCCGGAGCTCAGCTCCGACTCGAGCGGCACCAGCCGGCCGTTGACTTTGGCACCCATCGTGCGATGGCCGACCTCTGTGTGCACCGCGTAGGCGAAGTCGACCGGTGTCGCCCCGGCGGGAAGTCCGACGACGCGCCCCTTCGGGGTGAAGACGTAGACCTCTTTCGCCCCGATCTCGAACCGCAGCGAATCGAGGAACTCACCCGGATCGGCCGTTTCGGCCTGCCAGTCGGAGATGTGCGCGAGCCAGGCCATATCGGCATCCACCGAGCCGGCGCCGCTCTTTGCGCCGCTGCCGCCGTTGACCTGCTCCTTGTACTTCCAGTGCGCAGCGACGCCGTACTCGGCCTGCTGGTGCATCTCGTTCGTCCGGATCTGGATCTCGACGGTGCGGCCGCCCGGGCCCATGACCGTCGTGTGCAGCGATTGGTACAGATTGAACTTCGGCGTCGCGATGTAGTCCTTGAACCGGCCCGGCAACGGCGTCCACCGCGCGTGAATCGAACCGAGCACCGCGTAGCAGTCGCGCACGGTACCGACCAGCACGCGGATGCCGATCAGGTCGTAGATGTCATCGAACTCGCGACCGCGCACCACCATCTTCTGGTAGACGGAATACAGCTGCTTCGGGCGGCCCATGACACGGCCGCGGATGCGAAGCTCCCGCAGGTCGGATTCGACGGCGTCGATCACAGTCTGCACGTACTGTTCACGCTGCGGCGTGCGCTGCTTGACGAGACTGTCGATCTCGACGTAGAGCTTCGGGTGCAGCACCGCGAACGAGAGGTCTTCGAGTTCGCTCTTGATCGCCTGGATGCCGAGTCGATTCGCGAGCGGCGCATAGATCTCGAGGGTCTCGGTCGCCTTCTTTGCGGCCTTCTCGGGTGGCACGAAGCCCCACGTCCTGGCGTTGTGCAACCGGTCGGCGAGCTTGATGAGCAGCACCCGGATGTCTTTCGACATCGCGACGATCATCTTTCGGACCGTCTCGGCCTGCGCGGCGTCGCCGTACTTGACCTTGTCGAGCTTGGTCACGCCGTCGACGAGCATCGAGATCTCGTCACCGAACTCCGAGCTGAGGGTCTCGAGGCTGTAGTCGGTGTCTTCGACGGTGTCGTGCAACAGGGCGGCTGCGATCGCGCGCGGGCCGAGGCCGAGATCGGCGAGGATCTGCGCGACGGCGAGCGGGTGTGTGATGTACGGCTCGCCGCTCTGGCGCTTCTGCGACGAATGCGCCTTCTCGGCCACCGCGTACGCGCGCTCGATGACGGCCAGATCGCCCTTGGGATGGTGTGTCCGGACGGTGCGGATGAGTTGCTCGACGCCGTCGCTTCGAGAGGGCGCCCGCGAGAACAGGCGCGGCACCAGACGGCGCAGTGACGATGGCGGCTGGGCGCCCGGAAGGGGCGCTTGACTCGCCTGCGTCATCCGGTCACCTCCGACGTGTGCAACCCGACAATCCTACGCCCGCGGCGGCGGTGTCAGATCTCGCCGAGCTCACGGTCCCGCGTCGTGCGCATGCGCCCGTCGCGGTCGGTGATCGACTCCTCGCCCTCGCGCAGCAGCGAGTAGAGCGGCGCTGCGACGAACAGCGTCGAGTACGCGGCGACGATCGTGCCGACGAAGATCGACAGCGAGATGTCGGTAAGTGTCTGGGCGCCGAGCCACAGCGCTCCGATGAACAGGATCGCGCCGGTCGGCAGCGCCGCGACGACGGTCGTGTTGATCGATCGGACGAGTGTCTGGTTCACAGCGAGGTTGACGGATTCGCCGAACGTGCGACCGGATTCTTCGCTCGTGTTCTCGCGGATCTTGTCGAAGACGACGGTCGTGTCGTACAGCGAGTACGACAGGATCGTCAGGAAGCCGATGACGGCGGCGGGCGAGATCTCGAAGCCGAACAGTGCGTACACACCGATCGTGATCACGAGCACGTCGACGAGACCGACGATCGCGGCGACCGACATCTTCCAGGTGCGGAAGTAGATCGCCAGGATCAGGAAGGTCAACGCGAGGAAGATCGCGAGTCCCCACAGCGACTGACGGGTCACGTCCTCACCCCACGCGGGACCGATGAACGACGAGCTGACCTGCGCCGTTTCGACACCGTAAGCGTCGGCGAGAGCGGCCGTCACGTCACGGGTTTCTTGGTCTTCCATCTGATCGGTCTGGATGCGAACTGCGTCCTGACCGATCGTGGTGACCTTCGTGGTCGCGTCGGGGACGACGCTCTGGACCGCGTCGGTCGCCGTCGCCTGGTCGAGATCGCTGACCCCGTTGACGGTGAACTGCGATCCGCCCGTGAACTCGATCGAGAAGGCGACCGGGCGGAACAGCGGCACGAGTGCCGCGCCGATCACGAGCACGGCGGCGATGATGAACCACAGCCGGCGGCGCCCGACGAACGGGAACGATGTCTTACCGGTGTAGAGGTCGTTTCCGAGCTGATTCATGGAGCGCATCAGTCGTCCCCCTCCGTCGTGCGGCGACTATCGTCCTGTTGCGCGAGCTTGCGCTCCGCGATCGTCTGTCGGCGTTGCGCTTCGCCTCGGGCCTTCGACGACCTGGCTGCCGAGCCCTTGCTCGCCGCCGCGACGGGAGTGCGGAACTGCGCACGCCCACGGTAGACGGCGCCGAGTGCGTCGGGATCGAGCCCCGACAGCGGGTGCCCGCTCCCGAAGAACCGCGTACGGGCGAGCAGCTGCAGCACCGGGTGGGTGAAGAGGATGAAGATGAGGATGTCGATCGCGGTCGTGAGGCCGAGGGTGAACGCGAAGCCCTTCACCGTCGCATCCGCCAGGATGTAGAGCACGACGGCGGCGAGGATGTTGATCGACTTCGAAATGTAGATCGTGCGCTTCGCGCGGCCCCACCCGTCCTCGACGGCACTCGTAATCGACTTGCCGTCGCGCAACTCGTCGCGGATGCGCTCGAAGTAGACGATGAACGAGTCGGCCGTGAAGCCGATCGTCACGATGAGGCCTGCGACGCCGGCGAGCGACAGGCGGAAGCCCATCCGCCACGCCAGGATGCAGAGCGTGATGTAGGTGAGTACGGCCATCACGCCGAGCGAGGCGATGATGACGAAGCCCAGTGCGCGGTACACGACGAGCGAGTAGATGGCGACCAGGGCGAGGCCGATGAGGCCGGCGATGAGGCCGATCTGCAGCTGCTGCGAGCCGAGGGTCGCCGAGATCGAGTTGCTCGACTGCACTTCGAAGCTCAGCGGCAGCGCGCCGTACTTGAGCTGGTCGGCGAGCACCTTCGACGAGTCCTGGTCGAAGCTGCCGCTGATCTGCGGCTTGCCGTCGAGGATGACGGCGTTCATCGTCGGTGCCGAGAGGACGGCGCCGTCGAGCACGAATGCGAACTGATTCTGCGGCGTCGTGCCCGCCTGGGTGAACGCGTAGAGGCGCTGGCTGATCTCGCCGAATGTCTCGGTGCCCTCCGAGTCGAAGACGATGTTGACGACCCACTGACCGTTCTGGCTGTTCACGCCGTTGCTGGCGTCGTCGATCGATTCGCCGGTGATCTCGACCGGGCCGAGGAGATATTTGCCCGCGCCCTCGGCGTCGCACGTGATGAGCGGTTCGCTTGCGGGCTGCGATGCCGGGTCGTTCTCGGTCGATGCGCAGTCGTAGGCGAGGAACTCGGCGTACAGCGCCTCGGTGACCCACGCGAGGTCGCTCGCGCCGGTGGGCTCGGGTGTCGGAACCGCGTTGAGTGTCGGGTCGGGGGTCGGGTACGGGGTCTCGTTGCCGTCCTCGCCGATGTACGTGTTCGTGCCTGCTGTGGTGGCGAGCACGGCACGCAGCTGCAGCTGCGCGGAAGCCTCGATGCGGTTGCGGGTGTCCTCGTCGGCCTCGCCCGGAACCTGGACGACGATCTGGTTGCCGGCCTGGGTCGTGATGTGCGCTTCGCCGACACCCGAGGCGTCGACGCGCTGGCGGATGATCGTGACCGCCTGATCCATCTGCTCGGTGCTCGGCGCCGCTCCGTCCTCGGTCTGGGCTTCGAGGATGATCTGCGTGCCGCCCTGCAGGTCGAGGGCGAGCTCAGGCAGCCAGGAGCTGGCTGGCCCGCCGTCGGCGTCCTTGAAGACGAATGCGCCGAGCGCGTTGATCCCGAACAGGACGGCGGTGACGACGATGAGGCCGGTCAGCGCACGCCAGGCATGGCGGACAGGGGTGGATGTGGCCACGGATGGTCAGCTTTCTGGGAGCACCGCCTGGCGGTGTGGGAACTCAGGCCTTGGGCTTGTCGTCCGTGTCGGGCGCAGCCTCTGCGGCCGGCTTCTCGACGGATTCAGGCGCCGGGGTCGACTCGATGACGTCGTCGCCGGGGATCTGTTCGTCGGCGTCTGCGACCGCTTCGTCCTCGACGATCCGCAGCACGGCCTGGCTGTGCACCTCGACGACCACGCCCGGGGCGAGTTCGACGTGTGCCGACTTCGACAGGTCGTCGCCGTCGTATTCGACGATCGTGCCGTACAGCCCACCCTGCAGGAGCACCTTCGCGCCCGGCAGCATCTTCGCGGCCTTCTCCTCCTGCTCGGCCTTCATGCGCTGCTGGCGACGACGCGAGCTCCAGAACATGAAGACGATGAGGATGAGCAGCAGGATCAGCAGACCGTACTGCGCGAAGAAGCCGGCGAAGCCGTCGGCCTGGGCGGGTGCGGGAGTCGCAGCGAAAAGCATGGGCGCGGAGGCACCTTTCACAAGTGGATGCGCGCAGCGGCGCGCGAAACGATGGCAGGCGAAAGCCTTCAGCGATTATAGGTCATCGAATCTCAGCGCCTCTTCGGCGCGCGGCACCTGCAGATGCTGGTACGCGTCGGGGGTGGCCACCCGCCCACGCGGCGTGCGCCCCAGAAACCCGATCCGCACGAGGTACGGCTCGACGACCGACTCGATCGTCTCCGCCTCTTCGCCGACGGTGACGGCGAGCGTGCCGAGCCCGACGGGGCCGCCCCGGAAGCGACGCACAACGGCATCGAGCACGGCTCGGTCGAGTCGGTCCAGGCCGATGGAATCCACGTCGTAGAGCTCGAGCGCAGCCGACACGTCGTCGATCGTGGCGTCGAGTCCCGCGCGGTGCACGATGACGAAGTCGCGCACGCGGCGCAGCAGGCGGTTCGCGATTCGGGGAGTGCCGCGGCTGCGTCGGGCGATCTCGGCGCGTGCCTCTCGGGGCAGGCGCACATCGAGCATGGATGCCGATCGTGCGACGACCTGTTCGAGTTCGTCGGGTTCGTAATATTCCAGATGCGCCGTGAACCCGAAGCGGTCGCGCAGCGGATTGGGCAGCAGCCCGGCCCGAGTGGTGGCCCCGACGAGCGTGAACGGCGCGAGGTCGAGCGGGATGCTGGTGGCGCCGGCGCCCTTGCCCACCATGATGTCGATGCGGAAGTCCTCCATCGCGAGGTACAGCATCTCCTCGGCGGAGCGGGCCATGCGGTGGATCTCGTCGATGAAGAGCACTTCGCCCGGCATGAGGCTCGAAAGCAGCGCCGCGAGATCACCCGCGTGCTGAATCGCCGGACCGCTCGACAGTCGCAACGGTCTGCCGCTCTCGTGCGCGACGATCATGGCGAGCGTCGTCTTGCCGAGTCCGGGCGGCCCCGACAGCAAGATGTGATCGGCGGGCCGCTCCTGGATGCGGGCGGCGTCGAGCAACAGCTGCAGCTGCCCGCGCACCTTCTGCTGGCCGACGAACTCGGCGAGTGAGCCGGGCCGGAGCGCGCCTTCGACGGCGAGTTCGGTCTCGTCCTCGGCAAGCGCGGGGTCGTGTGCAGCCCTCGCCTCAGACACTGCTCTGCTCCTTCGTCGCCTTCGGGCTTCGCGCCGGGCCGAGCTGAGCGAGCGCGAGCTTCAGGAGTGCCGGCACGGTCGCGGCGTCCGACGCAGCGGTGACGTCGTCGACCACTTCGGTGGCCACGCGTTCGGACCATCCCAAGGCGATGAGCGCTTCGACGACCTGCCGGGCCAGGTCCGGCGCGGCGGACGCCGATCCGGCGGTCGCCGCGGCGCGCGGCAGCGCCTTGAGCTTGCCCGCCAACTGCACGACGATGAGCTTCGCCGTCTTCGGGCCGATGCCGGACACGCGCCGGAACGGTGCGTCGTCCTCCGCCGCGACCGCATCGTGGATCTGATCGGCGGTGAGCGACGACAGCACGCCGAGTGCGGACTTCGGGCCGACCCCCGACACACTCAGCAGGTGCAGGAAGACGGAGAGCTCGTCGCGACCCTGAAAACCGAAGAGCGAGAGCGAGTCTTCGCGGACCACGAGGTTCGTGTGGAGGACGATCTCATCGCCGACGTGGAACTCCCGGGCCAACTGCGGCGTCACCGCGACTGCGTAGCCGACTCCACCGACGTCGACGATCACCGACTCGGCGTCCAGGTGCAGAACGTGACCGCGCAGGGAGGAGATCATGTTTTGAGCCTACGGGCCCCTTCGGACATTTGTTCGAGCGACACGCGTCGTCAGCGCCGGGTGAGCCGCTCGGCATCTGCCCACGCGCGCTGAGCCGGCGTGAGCGCGCCGCCCGTCGGGGTGGCGGCACTCCCCCGTCGCCACGCGTGACACAGGGCCAGTGCGAGCGCGTCGGCGGCGTCTGCGGGCTGCGGGAGCGTGTCCAGTCGCAGCACACGCGCGACCATCGTCTGCACCTGCAGCTTGTCGGCCGAGCCGTAGCCGGTGATCGCTGCTTTGACTTCGGATGGTGTGTGCGTGGCCGCCGGCAGACCGTGCTCGGCCGCGAGCAGGAGTGCGATTCCGCTGGCCTGGGCCGTGCCCATCACGGTGTTGCGGTTGTGCTGTGCGAACACGCGTTCCACCGCGACGACATCCGGACTGTGCGCACCGAGCACGACGCGGATCCCCGCGGCGATCGTCGCGAGGCGACGCTCGATCGGCTCGTCGGGCGCAGAGCGCACGACGCCGACGTGCACGAGCGATGCGGAGCGATCGCGGCGCACATCGACGACCCCGACGCCGCAGCGGGTGAGACCGGGGTCGATGCCGAGAACGCGAAGAGCGGATGCCACGTGTCCACGCTACGCGCGGATCGCGGCATCCGCTCAACGGCGCATGCGTTTCGCCGAGGTCAGTCCTCGTCGTTCTCGAGCTCGGCCTGCACCTCGGCGCTCAGGGCGAAGTTGCTGAAGACGTTCTGCACGTCGTCGCTGTCTTCGAGGGCGTCGATCAGACGGAAGATCTTGCGAGCGGTGTCCGCGTCGATCTCGACTTTGAGGTTCGGCACGAACTCGACATCCGCCGACTCGTAGTCGATGCCGGCATCCTGCAGTGCCGTGCGTACCGTGACCAGATCGGTCGCCTCGGTGACGACCTCATAGCCCTGCGCGTGCGGCTCGACCTCTTCGGCGCCGGCTTCGAGCACGGCGAGCATCACGTCATCTTCGGTGGTGCCCTCGCCGCCGACGACGATGACGCCCTTGCGAGTGAAGTTGTAGGCGACCGAACCGGGGTCGGCAAGCGTGCCGCCGTTGCGGCTGAGCGCGGTGCGGACTTCAGCCGCAGCGCGGTTCTTGTTGTCGGTCAGACACTCGATCATGAGCGCGACGCCATTGGGACCATAGCCCTCGTACGTGATCGACGAGTACTCGACGGACTCGCCGCCGATGCCGGCGCCGCGCTTGATCGCCCGATCGATGTTGTCCTTGGGGACCGAGGTCTTCTTCGCCTTGAGGACAGCGTCGAACAGCGTCGGGTTGCCCTGCAGGTCGGCGCCGCCGAGCTTGGCCGCCACCTCGATGTTCTTGATGAGCTTGGCCCACGACTTGGCACGGCGCGCGTCGATGACCGCCTTCTTGTGCTTGGTCGTGGCCCACTTGGAATGTCCGGACACGGAGCTCCTCTCGAAAAGCCGTCGATCAGTCTACCCGCGGGCGTCGCGTGCGGCCTCGACCCTCGCGCGCACCGTCTCGACCAGCAGTGCGTGGAATCGGTGCTCGCCGGTGACCTCCGGATGGAATGAGGTGCCGATGAGGTCGCCCTGGCGCACCGCGACGATCCGACCGTCGTCCAGCGCCGCCAGTGTCTCGACGCCGGGCCCGGTCTCGAGGACGAGCGGTGCCCGGATGAACACGGCGTGCACGGGCGGGTCGCCGAGCGCCGGGACGTCGAGATCGGTCTCGAACGAGTCGACCTGACTGCCGAAGGCGTTGCGCTGCACCGTGACATCGAGGCCGCCCAAGGTCTGCTGACCGGCGATGCCGTCGGTGATGCGGTCAGCCAGCAGGATGAGTCCGGCGCACGTGCCGTACACCGGCATGCCGCCCGTGATCGCGTCACGCAACGGCTGCTGCATGCCGAACGTGCGCGACAGTTTGTCGATCACGCTCGATTCGCCGCCGGGCAGCACCAGCCCATCGACCTCGCCGAGCTCGGCAGGTCGGCGCACGAGCGTCACGTCCGCGCCGAGTTCGGCGAGCACCTTGGCATGCTCGCGGACGTCGCCCTGCAGGGCGAGCACGCCGATGCGGGTCGCGGTCACCACCCGCGCTCAGCGAGGCGGTGCGGTGCGGGCAGGTCCGACACGTTGATCCCGACCATCGCCTCACCGAGGCCGCGCGAGACGTCGGCGATGACCTTGGCGTCGTCGAAGAACGTCGTCGCCTTCACGATCGCCGCGGCGCGCTCGGCGGGGTTGCCGCTCTTGAAGATGCCCGAGCCGACGAACACGCCATCGGCGCCGAGCTGCATCATCATCGCCGCGTCGGCCGGGGTGGCGACACCGCCGGCGACGAACAGCACGACCGGCAGTGTGCCGGTTTCGGCGATCTCGACGACGAGCTCGTACGGTGCCTGCAGTTCCTTGGCGGCGACGTAGAGCTGGTCCTTCGACAGGGCGCCGAGGGCCGCGATCTCGCCCTTGATCTTGCGGATGTGCTTCATCGCCTCCGAGACATCGCCGGTGCCGGCCTCGCCCTTGGAGCGGATCATGGCGGCGCCCTCGTTGATGCGGCGAAGCGCCTCACCGAGATTGGTCGCGCCGCACACGAACGGCACGGTGAAGTCGTACTTGTCGATGTGGTTCACGTAGTCGGCCGGTGAGAGGACCTCGGACTCGTCGATATAGTCGACGCCGAGCTCCTGCAGCACCTGCGCTTCGACGAAGTGGCCGATGCGGGCCTTCGCCATCACGGGGATCGAGACGGCCTCGATGATGCCGTCGATCATGTCGGGGTCGCTCATGCGCGAAACGCCGCCCTGCGCACGGATGTCGGCAGGCACACGCTCGAGCGCCATGACCGCGACCGCGCCGGCATCCTCGGCGATCTTCGCCTGGTCGGGCGTGACGACGTCCATGATGACGCCGCCCTTCAGCATTTCGGCGAGACCGCGCTTCACGCGCGAGGATCCGGTGGTGGGCGTCGACATGGGCACTCTCCTCGAGCGGTGGAAGGGGATAGGGCTATGGCCTAGGTCAAAAGCTAGCATGGCCCACCACGTAGGCTGATCGTGCGTGAAGGGATGTGACATGACGACGATCTCGGGCAGATCGGCGACGGAGATCGCCGAGAGTGTGCGTGGGCTCGTCGACCGCGGCGTCCTGCGCCCCGACGATGCACTCCCGTCGGTGCGCGCCCTCGCCGAAAACCTCGACGTCAACCGCAACACGGTCGTCGCCGCGTATCGACAGCTGGCGCTGGCAGGCGTGGTCGCAGGTCACGGCCGGGGAGGCACGCGGGTCACGGGGGCGGCGCCCGTCCCGCAGGAGGGCTTCGCCGCCGACAGCGTCCTGCGTGACATCGGCACGGGCAATCCCGACCCGACACGCATCCCGGATCCGTCGGCCGCGCTCACCGCGATGGCCGGCCGACCCGTTCTGTATGGCGAGCCGCTCATCGACCCGGGGCTCGAGCGCTGGGCGCGAGACTGGTTCGCCGACGCGGCCCAGGCCTCCCCTGACCTCGCCCTGACGATCACCGGCGGCGCATCGGACGCGATCGAGCGGCTGCTCACCGGGGCACTCACCCGCGACGACGCGGTCGCCCTCGAAGACCCGTGCTTCCTCTCCAGCATCCACACCGTGCGGTTGGGCGGATACCGTCCGCTGGCGGTGCCCGTCGACGACGAGGGCATGACCGTCGACGGGCTGCGGTCGGCCTTGGCGGCCGGTGCCCGGGCCGTCGTCTGCACCCCGCGAGCCCAGAATCCGACGGGTGCGAGCACGAGTGCCGCGCGTGCCGAGGCGCTCCGCGCCGTGCTTGCCGACCACCCGTACGTGCTGGTGATCGAAGACGACCACTTCTCGCTGCTGTCCTCACAGGACTACCACTCGATCATCGGACCCGACCATCGCCGCTGGGCGCTCGTGCGATCGGTCTCGAAGTTCCTCGGCCCCGACATGTGTCTGGCCGTGACGGCATCCGACCCCGACACTGCAGAGCGCCTGGCGCAGCGGCTCACGCCCGGCACGACGTGGGTGAGCCACCTGCTGCAGCGGCTGGTGCACGCGCTCATGACCGACCCGTCGGTCGTGCGGCAGATCGCGGATGCCGGCGCCCACTACCGCGCGCGCAACAGGACGTTCGTCGGCGCGCTCCACGATGTCGGCCTCGATGCGAGCGTCGGCGATGGTCTGAACGTCTGGGTGCCGCTGCCGCTGCCAGGCCGCACCGTCGCGGACCACCTCATGCGCCGCGGCTGGCTCGCCCGGCCCGGTGACGAGTTCGTGCTTGCAGCGTCGAGCGTCGCCCAGCACCTGCGACTGACCGTCCACGATCTCGGCGATGCCGATCAGCGTCGCCTGGCGGCAGACATCGCCGCCGCCGTCTCGAACCCGAAAGTGGGATGATCCTCCGATGAAGATCCTGTCCATCCAGTCCGCTGTCGCATACGGTCACGTGGGCAACTCGGCCGCCGTCTTCCCGCTGCAGCGGATCGGCGTCGAAGTGCTGCCCGTCTACACGGTGAACTTCTCCAACCACACCGGGTACGGGGCGTGGCGAGGACCGCTCATCGCCCCCGACGACGTGCGCGAGGTCATCACAGGGATCGAAGAACGCGGCGCGTTCGGCGACATCGATGTCGTCCTCTCGGGCTACCAGGGCAGCGAGGGCATCGCCGATGTCATCCTCGATGCAGTCGCTCGGGTCAAGTCCGCCAACCCGAGTGCCGTCTACTCGTGCGACCCGGTAATGGGCAATGCAAAGTCGGGCTGCTTCGTGGCGCCCGCCATCCCGATCCTGCTCCGCGAGAAGGTCGTGCCGGCCGCCGACATCATCACGCCCAACCAGTTCGAACTCGGGTTCCTGACCGGCACCGAGCCGAACGATCTGGCATCCACCCTCGCCTCGGCAGACGCGGCCCGGGCGATGGGGCCGTCGACGGTGCTGGTCACGAGCGTGGAGCGGCCCGACCGGCCGGAGGGCACGATCGAAATGCTCGCCGTCACACCCGACGGCGCGTGGATCGTGCAGACGCCGCACATTCCGATGAAGGCGAACGGCTCCGGCGACGTCACCGCGGCGCTGTTCACGGCGCACTACCGCGCGAGCGGTGATGCCGCCGACGCGCTCGCGAAGACGACGTCGAGTGTGTGGGATCTGCTCGACAACACCCACCGTTCGGGGCAGCGCGAACTGCAGCTCATCGAGTCGCAGGACGCGTATGCCCACCCGCGCATGCAGTTCGACGTGACGCAGGTCCGCTGAGGCCGCCGGCTACGAGCCGTAGACCTCGTCGAACGCGGCTTCCCAGCCGGGAGCGTCGTCGGGGCAGATGAAGCCGGTGCCGAACACCATGATGCTCACGAGGTTGCGCTCACCCGCCTCCCGCTCTCGTCCTTCGAGATCTCCGAGCACCGTCTGGAAGATCGGTGAGCTCGTCACGTGCGCGTCCAGCAGCGCGGCGTCGACGTCGTGGCCGTTGAGGATGGCGGTCTCGCAGGCATCCACCGCGGCTGCGAGATAGATGGTCTCGTGCTGCTCGGTCCAGGCGACGCCTTGACTCTCGAGGTACTCGCGCTGCTGCGCAATGAACTCCTTCTGCTCCGGCGTGACGGCGACCAGCATGCTGCTGTCGGTGGGCAGCTGCTGCTCGGCGAGGAAGCGGTCGCGTTCGGCGAGGGCCTCGGCCGTTCCGTCGGTGACGCTGTCGGTCGGCGTCGGTGTGGGCGAAGCCGACGTGCTCGTGTCCGGTTCCGTGGTCGTGTCGGGCTCGGGCGATGCGTTCGTTCCACAGCCGGCGAGTCCGGCCGTCAGGAAGGCGGCTGCCACCAGCAACGTCGCGTTTCGATGGCGCATGGATGATCCTCTCGTCACGTCCAAGCTAGCCACGCGCAAATACCTGCCCCCGCGATTGTCCACAGTCGGGCAGCGGCCGCGTGCGCGTCCTCGTCAGGCGGGCCAGGCGGCGGTGACGGCCTCGCGCACTTCGCCGAGCAGCTGCGGCAACGCCTTCGTCTTCGCGATGATGGGGAAGAAGTTCGCGTCCGTGGCCCATCGCGGGACGACGTGCTGGTGCAGGTGCGCGTCGACGCCTGCGCCGGCGACCCGACCCTGGTTCATGCCGAGGTTGAACCCGTCGCACCGCGAGACCTCACGCAGCACCCGCATGGCGGTCTGCGTGAGGGCGCCGATCTCAGCGACTTCCTCCACCGTCGCCTGGTCGTACGTGGCGATGTGACGGTACGGACACACCATCAGGTGGCCCGAGTTGTACGGGTACAGGTTGAGGATGACGTAGGCGGTCTCACCGCGCGCGACGATCAGACCGTCCTCGTCGGAGCGCTGCGGGGCGGCGCAGAACGGGCACTCCTCGCGCAGCGGCTCGGGGCCCGCCTGGATGTATGCCATCCGGTGCGGCGTCCACAGCCGCTGGAACTCGTCGGGGACGCCGGCGAGGTGGTCTGCGGGTTCGCTGCGCACGTCTCCGGCGTCCCCGACGGTCACGGCAGGTCCTCGGCGGTGTCGACGAGGGTGTGGTTTGCGATCGCGGCGGTGATCTTGGCGATCGCCTCGTCGATCGGGATGCCGTTGGTCTGCGAGCCGTCGCGGAAGCGGAACGACACGGTGCCGGCGGAGCGGTCCTGCTCCCCCGCGATCAACTGGATCGGCACCTTCCCGGTGGTGTGGGTGCGGATCTTCTTCTGCATCCGGTCGTCGGAGTGGTCGACCTCGGCGCGCACGCCCGCGACCTTCAGCCGCTGCACGACGTCGTCGAGGTACGGCCCGAAGGCCTCGGCCACCGGGATGCCGACGACCTGCAGCGGCGCGAGCCACACCGGGAACGCGCCCGCATAGTGCTCGAGCAGGATCGCGAAGAACCGCTCGATCGACCCGAACAGTGCCCGGTGGATCATGATCGGACGGTGCTTCTCACCGTCGGGGCCGGTGTACTCCAGCCCGAACCGCTCAGGAAGGTTCGGGTCGACCTGCACGGTCGACAGCTGCCAAGTGCGTCCGATGGCGTCGCGGGTCTTCAGGTCGATCTTCGGACCGTAGAACGCCGCCTCGCCGGGCACCTCGGTGAGCTTGAGCCCGCTTGCGACCGCGACGTTTCGCAGGGCCTGGGTCGAGTACTCCCAGAACTCGTCGGTGCCGATCCACTTGGCCTTCTCATCGTCGCGCATCGACAGTTCGAGCTCGAAGTCGTCGAGACCGAAGTCGCGCAGCATCGAGATCACGAACGCCAGCACCCGAGTGGTCTCGGCCTCGAGCTGGTCGGGGGTGACGAACAAGTGCGAGTCGTCCTGGGTGAATCCGCGCACCCGGGTGAGCCCGTGAAGGGCGCCGGAGAGCTCGTTGCGGTACACGGTGCCGTTCTCGGCCAGACGCATCGGCAGGTCGCGGTAGCTGCGTGCGCGCTCCTTGTAGATGAGGATGTGCATCGGGCAGTTCATGGGCTTCAGGTAATAGTCCTGGCCCTTCTTGACGACGGTGCCGTCCTCATCCACCTCTTCGTCCATGACGATCGGCGGGAACATGCCGTCCTTGTAGGTGACGAGGTGATTCGAGGTGAGGAACAGGTCCTCCTTCGAGATATGTGGGGTGTACACGTAGGTGTAGCCGCCCTCGACATGACGCTTGCGCGCGTGCTGCTCCATCTCGCCGCGGACGATGCCGCCCTTGGGATGCCAGACGCTCAGGCCCGACCCGATCTCGTCGGGGAACGAGAACAGGTCGAGCTCCTTGCCGAGCTTGCGGTGGTCGCGCTTGGCGGCCTCTTCGAGCCGGGTCTGGTAGGCGCGCAGCTCGTCCTTGGTCGGCCACGCGGTGCCGTAGATGCGCTGCAGCTGCGGGTTCTTCTCGCTGCCGCGCCAGTAGGCGCCGGCGATGCGGGTGAGGTCCCAGCCGTTGCCGATCATGCG
The DNA here is from genome assembly GCF_057707225.1 of Microbacterium sp. bgisy189. Lineage (NCBI taxonomy): Bacteria > Bacillati > Actinomycetota > Actinomycetes > Micrococcales > Microbacteriaceae > Microbacterium > Microbacterium sp. bgisy189. The sequence continues at coordinate 109,971 of NZ_JBYIPT010000004.1, forward strand.
GGTTCCGGGCACGTGCGGACCGCGGCACAGGTCCTTCCACGCGGTCTCGCCGTCGCGGGTCACGTTGTCATAGATGGTGAGCTCGCCTGCGCCCACCTCGACCGAGGCGCCCTCGGTCTTCTCTGCGCCGCCGCCTTTGAGGCCGATCAGCTCGAGCTTGAACGGCTCGTCTGCGAGCTCGGCGCGGGCCTCGTCGTCGGTGACCACGCGGCGGACGAAGCGCTGGTTCTCGCGAACGATGCGCTCCATCTCCTTCTTGATGGCCTTGAGGTCTTCGGGAGTGAACGGCTCGTCGACACCGAAGTCGTAGTAGAAGCCGTCGACAACGGGCGGGCCGATGCCGAGGTTCGCCTGCGGGCGGATGCGCTGCACCGCCTGCGCGAGGACGTGCGCGGTCGAATGGCGCAGGATCGACAGTCCGTCTGGGCTGTCGACGGTGACCGGCTCGACCGCGTCATCCGCGGTCACGACGGTGGCGAGGTCCTTCAACTCGCCGTTCACGCGCAACGCGACGACGGAGCGATCGGGAAAGAGGGTGAATCCGTCGGCCGGGTAGGTGACGTCCGACGGGATGATGACGTCAGTCAAGGGAGTGTCTCCAGGTGGGTGGCTCGGTCAAGGCTACTCAGCTTCGAGCGCACGCCGCGCTCTGCCCGCTCAGGCCTGACGCGTTCGCGTGCCGACGCACGACCAGACGGCCTTGCGCATCGGGCGACGTTCCATGGCGTCAGTCTACCGCTCGCGCGCCGACGTGCTTGAGCGCTTCGCGGCGGCTCAGCGGGCTGAGCGGATGGGTGGCTGCGAAGTCGCGGACCCAATCCGGGTGCGCGCGCGCCGCGTCGCGCAGCGCCCACCCGACCGCCTTGCGGATGAAGAACTCCGGGTCATCGATGTTCGGGGTGATGACGGCGTCGAGGAGCTCGAGGTCGACCCGCTCCTTGCGTCCGAGTTGCGAGATGATCGCGATGCGCCGCAGCCACATGTCCTCGCCGATGCTCCACCGGCGCGCGATCTCAGCCGTCTCCGCGGGATGTCGATCGTGCAGTTCCTGCATACGGGAGGCCAGGTCGTCGCTGAAATCCCACCACCGGCCGGTCGTGGCCATGTGTTCGATGAGCGGAACCGATGCCAGGTCGGCGCGGGCCTTCGGCGCGCCCAGCATCATCATCGCCGCATAGCGCTCCTCGCGATGGGTCGCGGCATCCCACAGCTCCCGGGCGACAACGAGGACGGCAGCGGCGTCCGGCAGCGTCTTGGCGGCGGCGCGCGCGAGCCGGCGCACTTGCGGCACTGTGACACCGAGGAACGGCATCACCGACTTCATGTAGGCCTGCTGGCCCGGTGCGCGGGCGGGGTCGGCGGCGGCGCGCAACTCGGCGCGGAGCTGCGCGACGGTCGCCGTCATTGCGCGACGGTGACGTCGACCTGGATCTCCCCGGCGAGCCGCTCGAGCGCCTCGGTGAGCCGGCCGGCGGCGTCGCTGTCGGGGATGCGCACATCGACGACGGCTTCGAACAGGGTCCCGCCCGCCATGGGCGCCTCGAGCGTGCGGCTGCGGAAGCCGTCGATCGAGAGGGCGTGCGCGGTGATGGCGGCGGTCACGTCGCGCACGATGCCGGGACGATCATTGCCGAGCACCGTGAACTGCAGCTCGCGCACATCCCCTGCCACAGGTGTGCCGGTGCCGCTGTGCGCCGTGACCCGCAGCATCCCGTCGAGTTCCTGCACGGCAGCCGTCAACGCGTCGACGTTCGCGTCGGGCACGGAGACCAGCACGATGCCGGCGAACGCGCCGGCGAGCTCGGCGAGCTCGCTACGCTCCCAGTTGCCGCCGTGCGCGGCGATGCGTTCGGCCAGGGCGCCGACCAGGCCCACCCGGTCATCTCCCACGACGGTCAGTACGAGCTGTGCCATGTGCCGAGCCTACGGGGTCAGGCCACCGCCCGGGGTGCGCCGACCGGCGGGCTCTGGCACGATCGGTGGCCATGAGGATGCCGATCGGTCGCTATCTGGAATTGCTGCTCGACGCGTGTGCCGACGATGGCGGTGGTGTCGCGGACTACATCCCCGAGCTGGCGGCGGCCGATCCGGATCGGGTCGCTGTCGCGCTGGCGACCCCGGACGGCGAGGTGTACGCCGCGGGCGATGCGGACCTCGAGTTCACGATCCAATCGATCTCGAAGCCGTTCACCTACGCGCTGGCGATCGCCGACCGCGGCCTCGACGAGGTGCTCGAATCGATCGACGTGGAACCGTCCGGTGACGCCTTCAATGAGATCTCCCTCGACGAGGCGACCGGCAGGCCGCGCAACCCGATGATCAATGCCGGGGCGATCGCCGCGCACGGGCTCGTCGAAGGCGCCGACCAGGACGAGCGCGACCGCCGCATCCTCGACTTCTACTCCGAGATCGCGGGCCGGCGACTGCGCATCGACGAGGCCGTGTTCGAATCGGAACTGTCCACTGCAGACCGCAACACCGCGATCGCGTACATGCTGCGCACCGTCGGCACGCTCGAACAGCCGCCGCTGGAGGTCGTCCGCGGATACACCCGTCAATGCTCGGTCGCCGTCACCGTGCGCGACCTCGCCCGGATGGCCGCGGTGCTGGCCGCCGGCGGTCGCACACCCTCCGGTTCGCGCGTGCTCTCCCCCGAGGTCAATCGTCAGGTGCTGAGCGTGATGGCCACGTGCGGGATGTACGACGCGGCCGGCGACTGGCTGACCCATATCGGCATCCCTGCAAAGAGCGGGGTCGCCGGCGGTCTCGTCGGCGTGCTGCCCGGGCAGGTCGGCATCGCCGCGTTCTCGCCGCGGCTGGACGAGCACGGCAACAGCGTGCGCGGGGTGCGGATCTTCGAACGACTCAACCGCGACATGGGGCTGCATCTGATGGATGCCGCCGAGGTCGCGCCGGCGGTCGTGCGCCGGCGGCTGCACGACGGTATTCCGGTGCTCGAGGTGACGGGCGATCTGCGGTTCGTCGAGGCTGAGCGCGTGCTGCGCACGTTCGCCGAGGAGCGCGAGGGCGAGGATGTCGTCGTGGTGGATCTCACCCATGTGCACCACGTCAACGACGTCGCCCGCCGGTTGCTGCTGGAAGGCATCCGCCGGCTCAATGCCGACGGTCATCCCGTGCGACTGGTCGACCCCGATCGCGTGCTGGGGTCTGCTGAGGCCGGAACCGGTGAGATCGTGCATGGCGAGCAGCCGCGCGGCGGGTACGTGCCCGACCGCTACGAGGACGCCGGAGCGGCCACCCGCGGGTGAATAAGAAAACCCCCGGCCGTGGCCGGGGGTTTCGGTGGTGCGCGATACTGGGATCGAACCAGTGACCTCTTCCGTGTCAGGGAAGCGCGCTACCGCTGCGCCAATCGCGCCTATACAGGCTCTTCAGTTGCAAGAGTGGAGGTGGCGACGGGATTCGAACCCGTGTAAACGGCTTTGCAGGCCGGTGCCTAGCCTCTCGGCCACGCCACCGCGTGTGGTTCGGACCCACGTGACGTGGTTCCTCCGAGGAGGAATCCCCGCACTCGAGCGGATGACGAGACTCGAACTCGCGACCCTCACCTTGGCAAGGTGATGCGCTACCAACTGCGCTACATCCGCGTGCTCCCGGATCTCTCCGGGCGCTTGAATGACTTTAGCCGACGATCGGCGCTCTGCAAAACCGGGAGCGTCCCGCGCGTGTCTGGCTCAGTATCGGGGCGCCGCCGGTTACCCGAAGTACTGCTCCAGCGTGTGGAAACCCCCGCGGTGATAGTCGGCCGCGACCTCTCTCCCGACATACCGGAGATGCCAGGGCTCAGAGGTGTAGCCGGTGATGTCGGTGTAGCCCTTCTCGTACCGAACAACGAATCCGTACCTCCACGCATTGGCGGCGACCCACTTCTGCTGTCGCGTTCCCGCGAAGGAATAGATCGATCCGCAACCGCTGCCGCATGCGACGACGTCGACGGTGAATCCCGTCTGGTGCTCGGAGTGTCCGGCCCTCGCTGAGTGCAGATCTGCCCAGGTGCGACCGTTGGATGCCACGTAGCCTGCGTAAAGGGACTTCTGCGTCGCATAGCTGCGGTAGGCGCTGGTGAGGCCGAGGCGCCCTGCGCCGGCAGTCGACGCGCCCGAGCGCAGCTTCTGGAACGCGGTCGCGGCTTCCTTTCGCAGCAGGTACCCCGTGCCCGACACGTACTGCAGGTCGGAGGGACGGTACGACGTCGGACGCAGCGCGTTCTTCTTGTTCGCGACAACCCACGTGCTCGACGGGTCAGTGGTACTGCGGCACGGTGTCACTCGCGCGACGAGGCCACGGAGCATCCGAGGAGACCCGACGACGGCGACGCCATGCGCATCGACCGCGCGCACGGCCGATTGCAGGTGCCGGTCGGCGCAGATCCGCCCGCTGAGCACGAGCGGCGATCGGCGGACGATGGCGTATGTCAACCCCGCCATCGCGCCGCGGTAGTCGGTGGTGTTCGCGACGATGACGCGATCGGCCGACTCGGGGAAGCGTCGAGCCATGACGGCGGACATCTCCGACGCGCTGTCGGCCTTCAACCGGACGACTTCCAGACCGGACCGTGCGAACTGCCGATAGATGCCGCTGCTCACCGAGTCCGGGTTGCCGACCAGCACGACGCGCTTCGCCCCAAGATCGCTCACGAGGTCGAGCGTGCGCTCGGGCACACGGTCGGCGAGCCCGTCGACGGCGATCAGCGGCTCACCACGCGCCGCAGCGAGCGCACCACCGACGAGCGCATTCGCGAAGCTCCGGCCTGTAGCGATGAACACTTCGCTCTCGTTCGTGAACGCTGACCGTACGAGCGCTCGCGAAGTGCCATATCGATTCGAGCCGGCGATCCGTTCGACGGAGGGAGCGAGCTTCTGCACTCGTTCTTCTGTGCGCGCGGAGATCGTGCCGGTGCCACCGACGATGATGAGGCGATCCGGGCGCAGGCGCCTGATCTCTTCGACGACCGAAACCGGAATGCCGTCGCGCCCGACGAGAAGCATCGGGCCGCCGAGCGCGGCCGCCACCGGCGCCGCGCTCAGTGCCTCGGTCGAGGAGTCTTGGCTCACCAGGAGGACGACGGGGGCCGTCTGGCCTTCGGGACGGGCTCGCTGCGATGCCGCTACGCTCGTGGTCGTTTCGGCGTCGCCGACAATGCGGCCTGTAGCCCGCGTTGCGGCATCGGCGGCCGAACCCGGTACGACGACCAGCAAGGCGGTCACAACGGCGACGGCGGCGATCACACCCGCTGCACGACGGAACAAGCTGCCCATGACTCCCCCAGGTACGACTGACCGGTCGCTCCTCGACCCGATTACGTCACCGCGCTGGCATCCTATAAGCTTGGTGCTCGGCCCGCAGGGGCCACGGGCGATTGGCGCAGTTGGTAGCGCGCTTCCTTCACACGGAAGAGGTCATCAGTTCGAGTCTGGTATCGCCCACAGGATTTAGCCCCGGAATCACGCGGAAGCCGCGAACGACCGGGGCTTTTTCGTGCCCTCAGAAGCGGGCTGTGTGGACAGAATCGCCGGTTGTGTGGACAGCGTGTCGGGCACGATGCGCTCGGCACGGTCCGCCGCCTCCGTCTGCGCGCCCAGCGATACGTGCGCGTAGATGGCGGTGACGTGGGCCTGTGCGTGGCCCAGTCGGGTTGCGATTAGGAAGCCGTCAGCCCCCGTCTCGCGCAGGTGGGTCGCGTGCAGGTGACGGAACCCGTGGAGGCGCATCGGGGTGAGCCCTGCGCGCTTCGCAATCACCGCGAGTTGCTTTGACGGGTACTCGGGCATGATCGGGTGACCGTCCGCGGTGGTGAACACTCGGCCGGACTCCTCCCATGCTTCACCCGCCGCGACTCGTGCGGCGTTCTGTGTGAGCCGCTGGGCCCTGAGCGCGCGGAGTGCACGCGGTCCCAGCCCGACCTCTCGCCCCTGCCCGGCGCGGCTCTTCGCCGTGCCCTCGGAGACGTTCGCGCCGTACTCTCCGCCGCGGCGCGCGACCTGGACGCGGTTGGTGTTCACGCGGAGCACCTTCCCGCCCATGTCCACGTCCGACCAGCGGAGCCCGGCGAGTTCGCCGCGACGGAGGCCGGTGTACAGGGCGAGTTCGTAGAAGTGGAGCATGCTCGACTCCTTCGCCGCGGTGAGGAACGCGGACGCCTGGTCTGGGGTCCACAGCGTCTTGTCCTTCGCCTGGACGGTCGGCAACTCCACCAGCCGGGCAGGGTTCGCGATGATCGTTTCCGCGCGCTCGGCGGCCGACAGGGCCGACTTCAGAACGGTGATGATCTTGGCGACCGACTGAGCCCCGCGAGACTTCGCCATGTCGTCTACGAACGCCTGAACGTCCGCGCGGCGGAGTTCGGTGAGCGGGATGGATGCGACCCGGTGGCCCAGGATCACACCCACATACAACTCGTAGACCGCGAGGGTGCTGGGCTTCAGTGTCCGGCCCATCGTCTCGCGCCGCTTCAGCCACGTCGGCAGGTACGTCGTCAGCGTCTCCCGCGTGGGGGTGAGTCGCTGGCCGTCGAGTGACGCGCGCAGGTAGGGCTTGGCCCACTCCTCGGCGGCACCCTTCGACGCGAACCCACCTTTGCGGATGCGCTGGCGCTCCTGGTTGTGTGTGGCGGGCTGGTTCACGAACACCGCCCAGGTGCCGTGTCTCGGGTTGCTCAACTTCGGGCACTTCGCGCCCAGTTGCTTGCCGTCCTCGCGGCATCCACAGCGGCGCTGATAGTGCGCCGTCGTTCCTTTCATGGGGTTCTTCCCTTCTCCCCCGGCAACTGGCCGGGTGGTCGATGGGCTCCCGGTCAGATCGTGCCGACCTCGGGAGCGTTGCCGCGCTTGTGGCGGAGAATGTCGCGGCGCGCGGTCGCCGTCAAACTGTGGATGCTGGCGGAGTCGCCCGCGAGAGTTTCGGCGGCGATCTGAGCGCCGCGAATCATCCCGCCGATCACGCCCAGACTCTTCGCCAGTTCCTCGGCCTTCTCTATGTGGTCGAGTACCGCACGGCCGACCTCAAGCAGATACTCCTCCGGTGCGTCGGGGTGCGTACCTGAGTCCTGGAGTGCGCTTCGCGGCACGTTCTCGCCGTTGTCCATGCGGATGCTCTCGACACCGACGGGGATCAGCATTAGGCGTGAGACGGGCTTACCGAGCGCGCGCGCGAACAGCACCAAGTCGTCCATTGTGAAGTTGCGTTCGCCGCGCTCCGCTTCGCTGACGCGGTTCACGGACCACGCACGCTTGCTTGGGTCCAGGGTCTTCAGCCGCTCAGCGAACGCGGCTTGACCTTCCTGAACGCCGCTCTTGCGGAGGGTTTTGATGTTGTGCGCGATGATCTCTCGCATCGTCATCGTGCTCGGAATCTCCGGTTCCACCCTGTAACCCTTCAATCGGTATTCGAGAACTCTCGAAACCCAGACTACCGGAAATGCCGCCATTTGTGTGGTACAACTGTTCCGACAGCGCATCCGCCTGGAGGGTATGGGCGCTGAACGGGGCGACACCCCGACCAGGAGTCGGAGTCGCTAGCACCGTGACCAGGTAGAGCCAGGCGCGGGCCGCAATCACTCATCTGCGAGCCGCCTGGAGCCCTCCATGCTTTCGACGTCATCTGTCCGTCTCGACCTCCCCGACCCTCTCCCGGTGACACTCACCGTCGAAGAGGCCGCGCGAGTCCTCCGCATCGGGCGCAACAGCGCCTATGAGGCCATCGCCCGCGGCGACATCCCGTCCGTGCGCATCGGCGGGCGCGTCCTCATCCCATCGGCGCGTCTCCTCGCGCTCTTCGGAGTGGAGGTCACCGAATGAGGGTCCTCGGGTGCGTCTCCCTCGACCTCGCACGGTCCCGCACCGCTTACGACACCCGCCGCGCCATCCGGCACGCGCTCGACGGCCTCCAGCCCGGCGACACCGTGCGCATCAACGTCGGCCGCAACAGCGTCCCCGCAGACGTAGCCGACCTCATCCCCGACACCGCAACCGTCCAGGTCACCGGCCCTGACGCCTACACCGTCCGCGCCTGGCGCGCCGCACTCGGAGGCGACCGGTGAGCCGCGAACTGCTGGTCACGCCCCTCGCGATGATCCAGCCCGAACCCGTCACCTGGGCTGTGCGGGACCAGATTCCTACGCACACGATCACGATCCTCGCCGGAGCGGCCGGCATCGCGAAGTCCACCATCCTCGCGCACTACATCGCCCGATGGACGCTCGGCGGGTCGGTCGGTGACTTCACCGGCCCGTCGCCCGTCGCGATCATCAACGGAGAGGACGACCTGGCCCGCGTGCTGGTGCCGCGCCTCATCGCGGCCGGGGCCGACCTCCGCCACGTCCACGCCATCGACGGCGTGCGCGTCACCGACGAGAACGGCGAAACGTGGGTGTCCGGCGCGACCCTCGCGGACGACCTCCCCCGCATCCGCCACACCATCCAGGAACTCGGCGTGCGCGTCCTCATCGTGGACCCCATCATCAGCCTCATGTCCGGCGACTCCCACCGGCTGGAGGACGTGCGCCGCAACCTCGACCCCCTCGCATCAATGGCCGCTGACCTCGGCATCGCCATCGTCTGCGTCGCCCACTTCAACAAGGGCGGGGGCCGCGCCGGAGAGAAGGTGTCCGGGTCCCACGCATTCCGCGACATCGCCCGCTCCCTCCTGGTCCTCGCCGTCGATGAAGAGACAGACGACCGCATCCTGAGCGTCGAGAAGAGCAACTACAGCGCCCGGAAACCCTCCCTCGCGTTCAGCGTCGAATCCGCCGCCGTGCCGCTCCCAGACGGCTCCACAGCCACAGTCGGCCGCGCCCGACTCCTCGGAGAAACGTCCCTCACCGTCCAGGACCTCCTCAACCGCGACACGAGCACCCTCGGAGACGTGTCCACCCAGATCGTCGCCGCCGTCAGCCACGCCGCCGAACCTGTCAGCGCCCGCGAAGTCGCCGCCGAAGTCGGAGAACCTGAAGACAAGGTGTCCCGCTACCTCCGCCGCCTCACCGAATCCGGCCGCATCCAACGCGCCGAACGCGGCCGATTCGCACCCCTCGGCTGGCAACCGGACACCGAAACGGACACCACACACACGGCGTCCGAAGTGTCCGAACTGTCCGGATTCCACACCCTCGCGCGAGAGCAAAATGTGTCCTCTCTCTCCGCTTCACAGGACCAACCGGACACACCGGACAGATAGGACGCACCGTGCGACTGTCCGAAACACCGTCCGAAGCCAACAGGAAGGAGAGCACCGTGAGCGATCACGCATGGCTCGACAACATCATCAACACCGGCCAACTCCCCACCCACTACGGCACCCGCAACGACCTCCGCCGCGAGATTCAGGACAATGCCGCACAGATCGAAGCCATCGCTTCGTCCTCTTCCTTCCGCACGCGGTCCCAGGAGTCCACACAGTCGGCCGGTGATGGCGCTGAGGGCCTGTCCACACGTCGTCCACACGCCGCGGAATCTCGCGGCTCTGAGGTCCAGGATTTCCCCACGGAGGAAGAGGGCACGGTGCGAGAGGATCGCACGCGACCGCACGGCATCCGCCCCTCGGCGGCTGTGCTGGAGGCGCGTCGAGAGGCTATGCGGGCTGACCGGGCACGGCAGAACGTTGGCAAGCATGCGTGGCCTGTCATCCGCATCCTGGAGCGCCATCTGCCGGTCGTCGGCGCGGCTGTCCGGGACTACACACGGGCCGCGAACGATGAGGCACGCGCCTATCGTCAGTACGCCCGCGCCCTCGCGGCTGACCTCGCGGCGCTGGAGGGCGACCAGTGAGCCGGTGCGGCGGGTGTGCGCACCCTGAGCGTGAGGCCCTGGACGCGGCGCTGGTGTCGGGGCAGACGGACACAGCGGTGGCTGAGCGATTCGGGCTGACTCGTGACGCGGTGGGGCGGCATCGTCGCGGGCACCTGTCCCCTGCGCTGAAAGCGGTGGCGGCGGAGCGGGAGACGGCGGGGGCACGGACGGCACTGGACCGGCTGGAGGCTCTGCATGATCGGGCGGAGCGGGTGCTGGCGGCGGCTGAGGCTGAGGGGAAGGCGGCGCTGTCGCTTCAGGCGATCCGGGAACTCCGGTCCACGGTTGAACTGATCGCGAAGTTGACGGGTGAACTGGACGACCGGCCCCAGGTGCAGGTGCTGAATGTCACGGCGTCCCCTGAGTGGGATGCGCTCCGCGGTGTGGTGCTGACCGCGCTTCGGCCGTTCCCGGAGGCGGGGCGGGCTGTGGCGCTGGCGTTGGAGGCGGGGTCGTGAGTGAACTGGGGCAGGACCTCGCGGCGGCGCTGGACCCGGTGGTGTTCGGGCGGCGGCTGGGGTTCGATGCTGAGCCGTGGCAGGAGCGGCTGTTGCGGTCGTCGTCGGCGCGGACGCTGGTGCTGTGTGCCCGGCAGGTGGGGAAGACGCAGACGACGAGCATGAAGGCTCTGCATGTGGCGGTGTTTGAGCCGGGGTCGCTGGTGCTGATTATCTCGCCGTCTCAGCGTCAGTCGGACGAGATGCTGTTGCGGGTGAAGGCCCTCTATCGGGGGTTGGGGCGGGCGAAGCCGTCGCGGGATTCGGGGTCGGAGTTGGTCCTGGAGAACGGGTCGCGGATCGTGAGTCTGCCGGGCACGGAGGGCACTTCGCGCGGCTTCAGTGGGGCGCGACTGATCGTGCTGGATGAGGCGTCCCGTGTGGAGGATGACATTTTCGCGTCGGTGCTTCCGATGGTGGCGAGTGATGGGGCGATCTGGGCTCTGTCTACGCCGTGGGGTCGTCGGGGCTGGTTCCACGCTCTGCATGAGGACCCGGTGAACGGCTGGGAGCGGCACAAGGTGACGGTGTACGAGTCGGCCCAGTACACGCCCGCGAGGATCGCGGAGGTTCGGGCGGCTCTGGGGTCGTTCACGTTCGCGTCGGATTACGAATGCGAGTTCGGGGACACGGATTCGCAACTGTTCGGCACCGAACTGGTGCGCGCGGCGTTCTCGCCGCTGGTCAAGGGATTGGAGTTGCCATGAGTTCGTACACGGTGGGCCTGGACCTCGGGCAAGGGCAGGACTTCTCTGCCCTGGTGGTGGTGGAGCGGGTGCTGGTGTTGCCGCCGCTGGTGAGCGTGGGCGCGTTCTGGCGGGCACCGCAACTGATCGGCCCGTCGATCCGGGAGGAGCGGCATGTGCGGCACCTGCGGCGCTGGGAACTGGGGACGCCGTATCCGGCGATCGTGGACGACGTGGCGACGATGATGCGCGCGGACGCCATGCGGGACGGCCTCCTGTTCATCGACCGGACGGGCGTGGGCCGCGCGGTGTTCGACATGTTCGTGGAGGCGTGGCAGGCGGAGGAGTTCGGCGCGTCGTATCCGCTGGGCGTGACGATCACGGCGGGGGCGAAGCGGAACGGCATGCACGTCCCGAAGTCTGACCTTCTCGCGGCGATTCAGGTTCCCCTTCAGCAGGGCACTCTGCGGGTCGCGGACGGGCTGGCGTTGGGGCCGGTGCTGGAGCGCGAACTGGTGTCGTTCCGGCAGAAGATCAGCGACTCCGGGCGGGACACGTTCGATCTACAGCGGCGTGCCGGTGAGGGGCACGGCGACCTGGTGACGGCGCTGTCTCTGGCGCTGTTCCAGGACAACACAATTTCTCGGCCGGAAGTGGTCGAGAACACCGATGCTCTGAAGGGAGCAAGCAATGACTGACGATGTGAAGGACGACGACCTGGCGGCGCTCCCCTCGGAGCGGCTGGCGGAGATGCTCCGAGAGAAGCGGCGCGCGGAGGCGGCTGTGCGCTCCCGGCTCCGCGAGGTCGAGACGGAGCGGGATGCGCTGTCGGAGCGGGTGACGGCGTGGCAGGGTGACCGGTTCGCGGCGCTGGCGAAGGACGGCCGCGTGGTGGAGTCCGCTGTGAAGGACGTTCAGGCTCTGGTGCCGTTGGAGTCGGTGCTGGATGAGGCGGGCCTGGTGGACGCGGAGAAGGTGTCGGAGGCGCTGATCGGCCTGCGGCAGGAACGTCCCCACCTGTTCCGGGGCGGGCCGTCTGGCGCGGAGTCGTTCGGGGGCGCTGAGGGCTTCCGCTCGCCTGTGTCCTGGTCGGACGTGCTCCGGTAGGGCTGGGCGGCGTTGTGCGCCGTTCTGAGCGGCTTTCGTGGCCTGGCGGGGTGATTGGTCGTCCTGCCAAGCCACGCGCTTAGATTCGATTCTGGCGCGCCGGTGCGGCCGTCAATCTCGCACATGTGTCTGATCGGTCGTATACTGAGGGCGTGCCCTTGCGGCACGTTCTGACGCCCCTTGCGGGCAGACGAGAACTCATCGTTTCTCTCTGCTCTGGAAGGGGCTTTCTCGTGACTCTCTTCACGACTACCAACGACGTCAAGGGCATCAGCCCGGACGCAATCTCGACTCTCATCACGCTCCCGGTGGAGCGTCAGTCGGTCGCCGCTCAGGTCGCCACCGTCATCCCGACGAACGCGACCCGCACGCACATTCCGCTGGTCACCGCGGACCCCTCGGCCGCGTGGGTCGCGGAGGGCGCGGAAATCACCGCGTCGGACCCGACGCTGGACGACGTGATCGTGACCCCGGCGAAGATCGCGGGCCTGACGATCATCACGAACGAACTTGCCGCCGACACCAGCCCCGCCGCCGCTGGCATCGTCGGGGACGGCCTCTCGCGGGATATCGCCCGCAAGATCGACGCCGCATTCTTCGGCACGAACGGCGGCGGTGCCGTCCAGCCGGAGGGCCTGGAGGACGTGGCCGGTGTCGCGGACGTGGACGCCGGTTCGGCGTGGGCGAACCTCGACCCGTTCGCGGAGGCCCTGTCGAACGCGGAGGGCCTGGGGCTCATGGTCGATTCGTTCGTGGCGAACCCTGCGGACGCGCTGATCCTCGCGACCCTGAAGGAATCCACGACCAGCCAGCGCCCGCTTCTCACCCCGGACCCCACTCAGCCGTCGAAGCGGCTTCTTCAGGGTGTGCCGCTGTTCGTCTCCTCGGCCGTGACGGCGGGCACCGTGTGGGGCATCCCGAAGGTACGGGCGATCCTGGTGCGCCGGAACGACGTGGACCTGGCCGTGGACCGTTCCGCGTACTTCACCAGTGACCGCACGGCGATCCGCGCGACCATGCGCGTGTCGTTCGCGTTCCCGCACGCGGCGGCGATTCAGAAGATCGCGCTTAGCGCCTGATCACGTTGGTCGCGGGCCGCGCTAGCCTGCGCCGCCCGCGGTCAGCGCGGCCTGAATGACGGTCGGTGCGGATGCGATTGCGCCGCCGAACGCTGACACTGCGACCTGCGAGAAGAACGAACGCCATTTGTCAGACTTCTTCTCGGACTGATCCGCCGCGGCCTGGAGCGCGACCCAGAGTCGTTCCATCGCTACGTCCAGATCGAAGGTGTTCAGCACGTCGTGCTCTTCGACAGCGGTTCTCGTCTCCTGGACTAGCCGGAGGAGATAGGCGCGAAGTTGAGGAGTGATCGAATCGTCTTCCGCGAGGAGTGCGCTGATGTTGTCGAGCATCGCGGGTATCGTCGCGACGACTTCGGGGGCAACGTGTGCCGCCGTGGTCAGGTCGAGAAGTTCTGCAAGGTGGTCAAGCGAGTCCAGCGCGTGAATCGAAAAGTCCCCCTGCGTGGTCGTCCAACCATGCGGGTAGGCGAGCACGCCGTGCATCCACTGGGGGTAGATGCGCCGATAGGAAGCCATGTTTCGGCCGCGAGTCTCCAGCGCCGTCAACTCACGGTCAATCGCGATCAGGGCTCCCATTGCGCGAAGCATCCCGTGTGTGTCGTCGGCGCTCTGGTCCCCTCCCAGGCCGCGGGCATGGGCCGCCGCGCCTTTCGGGTTTGCGTACCAGGTGACCAGTTGCGAATGAAGGTGGCGGGCAGGGTTCGTCACTGTCGAAGGCTATCGGGCGTGTGGACACGGTGTGGACAGACTCACTGGGAGCCGACGTGAACGGTCGTCACCAAACGGGAGGAGTCCCCTCCCGACCCTTGATATTCCGGGCCGGAAGGGGACTCCCGGGGACTCGAAGGGATGGCCCTTCGCTCTTTCACACGGAAGAGGTCATCAGTTCGAGTCTGGTATCGCCCACCGCCGAAGGCCCGCCGATCTTCTGATCGAGCGGGCCTCGTCCGTTCGGGTGAACGTAGACTGGCCGGCACACCGACGGAGAGGAGGAGCCATGAAGGCTGTCATCGACGGTGCCGTGGTCGCCGAGGCGCCCCAGGAGGATCTCGTCCGCATCGAAGGCAATTGGTACTTCCCGCCGTCGAGCATCGTCGACGGCGCCCTTGCGGAGAGCCCCACGCCGTACACCTGCCCCTGGAAAGGTGCGTGCCAGTACTACGACATCACGGCCGGCGAGCAGCGTGTTCCCGACGGTGCGTGGGCATACCCCGATCTGCTCCCGGGGGCGGTCGAGCGCGTCGGTCGCGATTTCGCCGGCTACGTCGCGTTCGCGCCCGGAGTCCAGATCATCGACTGAGCTCACCCGATCCCGGGATTCGCTGCGGCCAGGGTCACCACGGTGAAGGCCTCATGCACCGACCTTCCAGCCGTAACGTCGGGTGAGGGCCTGCGCGATGATGGCGAATCTTTCGAGATCGAGGATCGCGGCTTCCCGTCGCATGCCATCGTGGTGCACGCTGTACAGCTGTTCGATATCGACCCACGACTCGCGCCCCTGCGCGTCCCACTCCCCCGTCCCGAGTGGGAGGAAGTCGCGATCGCCCTCGTGGGACTTGCTGGTCATTCGTACGGCGTACACGCGCTCCGGACTGATCCGACCGATCACGACGACCGGGCGGTCCTTGCCGCGCCCGTCGTTCTCGGCGTACGGCACCCACGTCCAGATCACTTCGCCGGCGTCGGGGTCGCCATCCCGGTCGGGCGCATACGTGATGCGCAGGCCGTCCGCCGTCGGCGGATCGATCTCGATCGTCTCCGAGGACCCCCTCGACGCGCGCTCGGTCTCGCCCGGGAGTGGTCGCTGCACTTGTTCGTCGAGCACCGCGGCACCACCGGTGAACAGGTTGACGAGCCCCTTCCAGAGCCCCCGGCGGGAGGTGTCCTTCGGTGTCATGGCTTCACGGTATCGCGCCGAAGGGGCACCGGACCGAAGCCCGGCGCCCCTTCGGGTGCGAGATGTGGATCAGTCGACGAGCGCGTAGCCCTCTTCACCGTGGACCACGGTGTCGATGCCCGCGATCTCGTCCTCGTTCTTCACGCGGAAGCCGATCGTCTTCTCGATGGCGAAGCCGATGATGTAGGCGACGACGAAGGAGTAGACCAGCACCGCGAGGGCCGCGACGGTCTGCGAGAGGAGCTGGCCGGCGTCGCCGCCGACGAACAGTCCGGTGCCCGTTGCGAAGAAGCCCAGGTACAGGGTTCCGATGAGGCCGCCGACGAGGTGGATGCCGACCACGTCGAGCGCGTCGTCGAAGCCGAGCTTCCACTTCAGCTCGATCGAGAAGGCGCACACGACACCGGCGATGAGGCCGAGCAGGAGCGCCCAACCCGGGGCGAGGGCGGCACAGGCCGGGGTGATCGCGACGAGACCGGCGACAGCACCGGAGGCGGCACCGACGGAGGTCGCCTTGCCGTCCTTCAGCTTCTCGACGAGGACCCAGCCGAGGATGGCTGCTGCGGTCGCGCCGAGCGTGTTGACGACGATGAGACCGACCGACTGGTCTTCGGTGCCGAGCAGGCCGAAGGTGCCCTCGGCGCCGGCGTTGAAGCCGAACCAGCCGAACCACAGGATCGCGGCACCGAGCATGACCAGCGGCACGTTGTGTGGCTTGTTGATGCCCTTCTGGAAGCCGACACGCTTGCCGAGGACGAGCGCGAGGGCGAGTGCGGCTGCGCCGGCGTTGATGTGGACAGCGGTTCCACCGGCGTAGTCGATGACGGCGGGCAGGCCCGTCTCGTCACCCCAGTTGAAGATCCAGCCGTCGCCCCACACCCATGCGGCGACCGGGAAGTACACGACGACCGCGAACAGTCCGGCGAACAGCATCCAGGCGCCGAACTTGGCGCGGTCGGCGATGGCGCCGGAGATGAGCGCGACGGTGATGATGGCGAAGGTGGCTCCGAAGGTCGCGCCGACGAGCGTGTCGCTGTCAGCGCTCGCGAGGCCGAAGTCGGCGAACGGGTTGCCGGAGAAGGCGAACGTGCCGCCGCCGAGGCTCATGTTGAATCCGAAGAGGATCCAGAGCACGCCGACCAGGCCCATCGCACCGAAGCTCATCATCATCATGCTGACGACGCTCTTGGCCTTGACGAGGCCACCGTAGAAGAACGCCACGCCGGGCGTCATGAAGAGTACGAGGGCTGTCGCGGCGACAGACCACGCGAGGTTTCCGCTGTCCATGAAGTTCCTCACTCATGTGTTGTGTAACTCGGTCCCGGTCCGCTGCAGACGTCGGGACGCGGCGTTTTCGGGCGCGACCAGTTTCGCGAGGTGCCGTTACCGGCGTCGTGCGTGCCGTGTTTCGCGCCTGTTACACAAGTGTCTGTGAGGTAAACATCACGTTTCGCGGGGCCGGGAACCGCCACCGCATCCAGCGGTCAGCTGTGCGTGAGTGCGACGAGTCGTGAGATGGCGCGGAGGTACTTCTTGCGGTACCCGCCGGCGAGCATCTCCTGGCTGAAGACGTCGTCCAGCGGCGTTCCCGTCGCGCGGATCGGTATCTGCGCGTCGTACGCGCGGTCGACGAACGCGACGAAACGCAGCGCGGCGGATTGGTCGTCGAGCTGTGTGATCTCGCGCAGTCCGATCGCGTCGACACCGGCGATGAGGCGGATGTAGCGAGAGGGGTGCACGGAGGCGAGATGGCGGACCAGGTCGGCGAAGGCGTCGTCGGATGCCGTCCCGCCGCCGGCCGCCTCGGTCAGGGCCGCCTCGTACGCATCGCTGTCCTGCACCCGCGCGTGTCCGTCGACGGCGCGCTGGCGGTAGTCGGTGCCGTCGATGCGGATCGTCTCGAAGCTCGCCGACATGGCGTGGATCTCGCGGAGGAAGTCCTGCGCCGCGAATCGGCCTTCGCCGAGCGCGTTCGGCGGTGTATTGGAGGTCGCGGCGAGCTTCGTCCCCCCGGGAACCAACTCCCCGAGCAATCGGGTCATCACCATCGTGTCCCCGGGGTCGTCGAGTTCGAATTCATCGATGCACAGCAACTGTGCACCGCGGAACAGTTCGACTGTCTTCTGATACCCGAGTGCGCCCACGAGCGCCGTGTACTCGATGAACGAGCCGAAGTACTTCCGGCGCGCGGGCATCGCGTGGTAGATCGACGCGAGCAGGTGCGTCTTTCCCACGCCGAAACCGCCGTCGAGGTAGACGCCCGGCTTCATCTCCGGAGCCTTCTTCGCCCGGCGGAACAGGCCGCCGCCTTTCACGGGTGCTCCCCCGCTGCTGAAGGCGATCAGCTGATCCTTCGCCGCCTGCTGCGAGGGATAGTCCGCATCGGCGCGGTAGGTGTCGAAGGTCGCACCATCGAACTGCGGCGGTGGCACGAGCGCCGCGACCATCTCATCGCCGGTCACCTGCGGGTGACGGTCGCTCAGATGGACGATGGCGGTCGACGTGCTGCTCACACCGAAAGCCTAGACGCCGCCCCGGTCGTCCTCCGCAGCGATATGACGCTCCAGCCACGACGTGATCGCGGCCTCCCATCGCTGCGGATCGTAGTTCCACAGCTTGGTGTGGCGCGCCACCGAGAACGTCTCGAGCTCGACGAGGTCCGGCCTGGCTGCGGCCAGCCCGTGCGACGCATCCGACGGCACGAACCCGTCGTCGTCGCTGTGCAGGATCAGCATGGGATGCCGAAGCTCCGCCGCCCGCGCCACCAGATCGAGCCGGTCGAATCGTATGGGCGTGTCGGCGCCGGTGACCGCCCGGGTCCATCCGCGTTCGAGCGTGCCCATCGCCAGTCCCGCGACCGCAGCCGGTACCCGCAGTTGGCGAGCGTGGTAGCCGAGCACGATGCGCCAGTCAACGACCGGCGACTCCAGCACGAGGCCCGCGATCCGCTCGCGGTGCGCCGAGTTCAGCGACAGCTGGAGCGTGATCGCGCCACCCATCGACCACCCCATCAGCAGCACACGTCTCGCGCCGTTGCGCAGCGCGTAGGTGATCGCCGCGTCCACGTCTCGCCACTCCGTCAGTCCGAGCGCGTATGTCCCGGCCCGGCTCCTGGGTGCGTCACCGTCGTTGCGATACGAGACCAGCAGACTCGTCACACCGGCGGCGTGGAACAGCGGCACCGCTCGCAGGCATTCCGCCCGCGTCGTACCCCGGCCGTGCACCTGGATCACCCAGGTGTGCGACGAATCGTCGGGAGCAGGGAACAGCCACGCCGGGCAGCGACCGATCGGCGCGTCGATCTGTACGTCGCGGTACGGCAGGTGGAGCTGGTCGGGGTGATCGAAGTACCAGCCGCTGAACGCGGCCTTCGCCGACAGGCGGGAATGCTCGTCGACCTCGGTCAGC
Organism: Microbacterium sp. bgisy189; assembly: GCF_057707225.1. NCBI lineage: Bacteria > Bacillati > Actinomycetota > Actinomycetes > Micrococcales > Microbacteriaceae > Microbacterium > Microbacterium sp. bgisy189. Next base: position 128,454 of record NZ_JBYIPT010000004.1, read on the forward strand.
AGCTTCCGCGTGACCCGCGTCGTATCGGAGGAGAGGACGGTGCCCAGCTTCACATAGCTCGACGTGCCGGTCGTGAACAGCCCGTACCGTCCGGGCAACGCCGTGTCGGGGGTGCGTCGCAGGGTGATGGTCTGCGCCGATGTGTCGACGTCGAGGATATCGGTGTCGGCGACCCGGCCGCCCGGGGTCACGATGCGGCGCGCCATGCGCACCGAGACCGCCGCTGAAACTGCCGCGACGGCGGCGAACCCGGCAGCGGTCACCGTCAACGCCCCCCGCAACGCGGTGTTCCGTGCCGCGCCGCCGGGCACGGCGCGCCTGGGTGCCATCATCGTGCGCTCACTCTAGTCTGTCGGCGTGGATGATCCCCGTCCCCCGGCCGGTTCCGCGGCCTTCTCCGCCGTGGCCGACGGTTTGCGTGCGATGACGTTCCGAAGCGATTTCGTCGTGCGCGAGATCCCCGCTCCCGGTTCGCTGGCCCCCGAGGCGGTCGCGTTCGCGGGCGACGTGCGCCCGGAAGCGCACGGCGTGGACTCGATGTACGGCACTGGCCGATTCATCCTGCTCCATGACCCCGACGAACCGGATGCCTGGAACGGCGCGTGGCGCGTCGTGTGCTTCGCGCAAGCACCGCTCGAAGTCGAAATCGGCATGGATCCGTTCCTCGCCGACGTCACGTGGTCATGGTTGGAGGACGCGTTGCGCACTCGAAGCGCGTCGGCCCACTCGATGTCCGCCACAGCGACGAAAACCCTGTCGAAGGGGTTCGGTTCGCTCGCGGTGGAGGGCGACGGAGCGCAGATCGAGCTGCGCGCATCATGGTCCCCTGCCGGGGACATGCGGGCGCACCTGGATGCGTGGGCCGAAGTGACGTGCATGATGGCCGGGCTCCCGCCCGGTTCGGAGGGGATCGCCGTCTTCGGAGGGAACAGGACGATCCGTGGCTGAGTACGACGTCATCGCCGATCAGGCGGGACTGGAAAAGGTGTGTGCGGCGCTCGCCGCGGGGAACGGCCCGGTCGCGGTCGACGTGGAACGGGCCTCGGGATTCCGATACTCCCAGCGTGCCTATCTGATCCAGGTGTACCGACGAGGGGCCGAAGTGTTCCTGATCGATCCGCCTGCCGTCGGTGACCTCTCGCCGCTGCAGGCCGTGATCGGCGACGCGGAGTGGGTGCTGCACGCGGCGAGTCAAGATCTGCCGTCGCTGCGCGAGGTCGAACTCGTGCCGCCTCGCATCTTCGACACCGAGTTGGCCGCGCGCCTTCTCGGCCACGAGCGTGTCGGGCTCGGCGCCGTCGTCGAGGACACACTCGGGATCACACTCGCCAAGGCGCATTCTGCGGCGGATTGGTCGACGAGGCCCCTGCCGCAATCGTGGCTCGAGTATGCGGCGCTCGATGTGCTGCATCTGATCGACGTGTATGACGCCCTGGTCGCGGAACTGGCCGAGCAGGGCAAGTCCGACTTCGCGGCCGAGGAGTTCGAGGCCGTCCGCACCCGCCCGGCAAAGCCTCCGCGCGAAGAGCCGTGGCGCCGCTTGAGTGGGTTGCACACGGTCAAGGGGCGGCGTGCCCTGGCCGTCGCGCGCAGCCTGTGGCAGGCCCGAGAGGACTACGCGCGGGAGCAGGACACGGCACCGGGTCGACTCGTCCCCGATCGCGCCCTTGCAGCGGCGGTACGCGCCGAGCCCGCGACGAAGGCCGATCTGGCACGGCTGAAGGAGTTCACAGGTCGCGCCAGTCGCAGTCAACTCGACCGCTGGTGGGCTGCCATCGAGGCGGGCCGGGTCGACCCTGAGCTTCCTGCCGCGCGCGGCAGCGGTGACGGCATGCCGCCACCGCGGGCATGGGCAGACCGCAATCCCGAGGCCGATGCGCGGCTGAAGGCCGCGCGGCCCGAAGTGGAGGCCGTCGCAGCGGCCCTGGGGATGCCCACAGAGAACCTGCTGACGCCGGATCTGCTGCGCCGTGTCGCGTGGACGCCGCCGACCCAGATCGATGCCGGGACCATCGGCGAGGCACTCGCGGGGCTTGGCGCGCGCTCGTGGCAGATTGGGCAAACTGCACAGGTGATCGCCGATGCCTTTGTCGGTTCCGTGCACGAGCCCGCACCCGGCTCGGAGCGCGCTTCGTAGATTCGGCCCAACCGATTTCTTCGGACCGACGGCCTCCCTACGCTGGGATCATCCCTACCTTTGGAGGCAGTGTGGCCGAGCTTTCGGACGTCTACTTCGTCGATGGAATGCGCACCCCGTTCGGGCGTGCCGGCGAAAAGGGCATGTACTGGAACACACGAGCTGATGACCTCGCCGTCAAGGCGACGATCGGACTCATGGAACGCAACGCGGGCGTGCCCGCCGATCGCGTCGACGATGTCGCCATCGCCGCGACCAGCCAGACCGGCGACCAGGGCTTGACGCTGGGCCGCTCGGTCGCGATTCTGGCCGGCCTGCCGCAGACCGTGCCTGGTTTCGCCATCGACCGCATGTGCGCCGGTGCCATGACGAGTGTCACCACGATGGCCGGTTCCATCGCGGCGGGCATGTACGACGTCGCGCTCGCCGGTGGTGTCGAGCACATGGGCCACCACCCCATCGGCGGCAACACCGACCCCAACCCGCGATTCGTCGCCGAGAAGATGGTCGACCCGGGAGCTCTCAACATGGGTGTGACCGCCGAGCGCATCTTCGATCGCTTCCCGCACCTGACCAAGGAGCGCTCCGACCGCTTCGGCATGCTCAGCCAGCACAAAGCGCAGGCCGCGTACGACGCCGGCAAGTTCCAGTCCGACCTGGTGTCGGTCGCGGTGAAGGACGCCGAGGGTGCATGGGGGCTCGCCACGGAGGACGAGGGACGTCGCCCGCAGACGACGATGGAGGATCTCGCTGCCCTCAAGACGCCCTTCCGTCCGCACGGTCGGGTGACGGCCGGGACCTCCTCCCCACTCACCGACGGCGCGACCATGTCGCTGCTGGCCGGTGGCGGCGCCGTGAAGGAACTGGGCCTGAAGCCCAAGATGAAGCTCGTGTCGTACGCCTTCGCCGGCGTGCAGCCGGAGATCATGGGCATCGGGCCGATCCCGTCGACAGAGAAGGCGCTGAAGAAGGCGGGCCTGTCGATCACCGATATCGGCCTGTTCGAGCTCAACGAAGCCTTCGCGATCCAGGTGATCTCGCTGCTCGATCACTTCGGCATCGCCGATGACGACCCGCGCGTGAACCAGTGGGGCGGCGCGATCGCCCTCGGTCACCCGCTCGCCGCGTCCGGCGTGCGCCTGATGATCCAGCTCGCGGCACAGTTCGCCGAGCGCCCCGACGTCCGCTACGGCCTCACCGCGATGTGCGTGGGCCTCGGCCAGGGCGGCTCGGTCATCTGGGAGAACCCGCACTACAACGGTAAGAAGCGCTGAGGAACGCCGACATGACGAACTACGAGAGCATCGACTTCTCCCCCATTCAGGCGCTCACGGGTGACGAGGTGATCACCCGCTCGACCGCACGCGACATCACGCTGCCGTCCGGCAAGGTCCTCGCACTCATCACGCTCGACAACGGACGCGACCACACCCGACCGAACACGCTGGGTCCCGCGACGATGACGGCGCTCGGCGAAACGCTCGACGCAGTCAAGGCGCGCGCGGCGGCTGGCGAGATCCAGGCGGTCGGCATAACGGGCAAGCAGTACATCCTCGCCGCCGGCGCCGACCTGTCCGACATCACCAAGGTCGGCTCGCGTGAGAACGCGAAGCTCGTCGCGCAGCTCGGCCACCACGTGCTCGGCAAGCTCTCCGACCTCGGCGTGCCTTCGTTCGCGTTCGTGAACGGTCTCGCCCTCGGTGGCGGGCTCGAGATCGCGTTGAACTCGACGTACCGCACCGTCGACGCGTCGGCCGCGGCCATCGCGCTGCCCGAGGTCTTCCTCGGCATCATCCCCGGCTGGGGCGGCGCGTACCTGCTGCCAAATCTCATCGGCATCGAGAACGCCCTCGAGGTCGTCATCAGCAACCCGCTCAAGCAGAACCGGATGCTGAAGCCCCAGCAGGCGTTCGACCTCGGCATCGTCGACGCGATCTTCCCGGCGGCGAACTACCTCGAGAACTCGCTGCGCTGGGCCGACGGCGTGCTGTCGGGCAAGACGAAGGTGGAGCGCAAGAACGAGCCCGGCAAGATCGAGCGCCTCACCAAGTGGCCCATCGCCATCAAGATGGCGCGCGGCATGCTCGAGTCGAAGATCGGCACCGTGCCCAAGAGCCCATACGTCGCGCTCGATCTGCTCGACAAGGCGCGCTCGGGTACGAAGGCCGAAGGGTTCGCGCGCGAGGACGAGGCCCTGGCCGACCTCGTCGTCGGCGATCAGTTTGCGGCATCCATGTACGCGTTCGACCTCGTGCAGAAGCGCGCCAAGCGACCTGTCGGCGCGCCCGACAAGGCGCTCGCGAAGAAGGTCACGAAGGTCGGCATCATCGGTGCCGGGCTCATGGCCAGCCAGTTCGCGCTGCTGTTCGTGCGCAGACTGCAGGTGCCCGTTCTCATCACCGACCTCGATCAGGCGCGCGTCGACAAGGGCGTCGCCTACATCCACGACGAGATCGGAAAGCTCGAGGCGAAGGGTCGCTTGGATGCCGACAGCGCGAACAAGCTGCGCGGGCTCGTGACGGGCACCACCGACAAGTCGCTCTACGCGGACTGCGACTTCGTGATCGAGGCCGTCTTCGAGGAGGTCGGCGTCAAGCAGGCCGTGTTCGGTGAGATCGAGCGGATCATCGCCGAAGACACGATCCTTGCGACGAACACCTCGTCGCTGTCGGTCGAAGAGATCGGCGCGAAACTCGCCCACCCCGAGCGCCTCGTCGGCTTCCACTTCTTCAACCCGGTGGCCGTCATGCCGCTCATCGAGATCGTCAAGACGGAGCACACCTCCGAGGCTGCGCTGTCGACTGCGTTCGTCGTGGCGAAGGGCCTCGGTAAGAACGCGGTGCTGACCGCCGACGCGCCGGGCTTCGTCGTCAACCGGCTGCTCGCCAAGGTCATGGGCGAGGCGGCCCGTGCCGTCTACGAAGGCACGCCGGTGGCCGACGTCGAGAAGGCGTTCGGCCCACTGGGTCTGCCGATGGGGCCGTTCCAGCTCATCGACCTCGTCGGCTGGAAGGTCGCCGCGCACGTGCAGGACACGATGGTGCGCGCGTTCCCCGACCGCTTCTACGCCAACGACAACTTCCACAAGCTCGCCGAGCTGCCCGAGGTCGTCGAGAAGGACAAGGGCGGTCGCGTCACCGGCTTCACGAAAGCCGCGGAGAAGGTCTCGAAGGATGCCATCGGCACCACGCCCGCATCTGCCGAGACGATCCTGCAGCGCGTGCAGGACGGACTCGCGCAGGAGATCAAGATCATGCTCGACGAGGGTGTCGTACCCGAGGTCGAGGACATCGACTTGTGCCTCATCCTGGGCGCGGGCTGGCCCTTCATCGACGGCGGGGCAACCCCCTACCTCGACCGTGAAGGCGCAAGCGAGCGCGTGTTCGGCGACACGTTCCACAACCCGCCGATCCGCGGCATCGGAGCCTGACCGACCTGCTCCACCGGAACGACCCCGTATCGCGTCAGCGTGCGGGGTCGTTCCGTGTCCGAGCCGCGAAGCGAACGGTCGGCGACGGTCCGGTGAACTCTGCGCGCTGCGCCCCGAAACGCGCTTTCGGGGGCTTGTCGACGGGGCATTCTGGTCGCGTCGGATCCCGTCGTCACCAGACTTGAGGAGCGCATTCGGATGGTCGAAGCCGTCAGTTCGTTGTTCACCGCGAGTTCCATGAACACCGCGATCAAGACCGGTGGCGCTGTCCTCACGGTGTTGTTGGTGATCCCCGCACTGTTCAAGCTCTTCGTCGTCACCGTCGAAGAAGGCTCGGCCGCGATCAGAACCCGCAACGGCAAGCCGATCGTTCGCAGGCCCGCCCGTGCGCCCCGTGATGAGCCCGGCGAGCTGGTCGTGCTGCGGCCGGGCACCCACGGGGCCTTTCCCGTGCTCGCGTGGTACCGGTTGGTCGATGTGCGGGTGCGCTCGACGGACCTGGCGCCGCGGCAGCTCACCGGTGCGGCCGGCCACCAGCACCTCGTGCATGCGTCGTTCGATTGGCGGCCGATCGTGACCGGCGCCGATCTGCGGGTGCTCGAGCTCGACGTGGTCAACGTCAAGGAACGCGCCGGCAACATCATCGGCGCGGGACTGCGCGACATCGTGCACGACCTCGGTGGGGCGGTCCTTCCCCCGAACACGGTGCTGGGGCCGATGATCGTCGCAGCGTGCGCGGAGCGCGTGCGAAGGCGGTGCGGAATCGAGCTGCTGACCGTCGACGTCACCGGCGATGCGCTGACAGACGGCTACCTGCTGTCGGAGGCGCTGACGGCAACCGGAGACGACCGGGCGCACAGGGCGCTCGCGGCGGCGTGGCCGGCGGCACTCCGTGGTTGAGTTGCTCGACCTCATCGCGAGGTGCGATCGTGACCGCCCTCTCGCCGCCGACGCCGAAGTCGCGCTCGCGGTCGATCAGTCCGGCTGAGCGGCCCGCACCCGCAGGTCGCGGGCCAGCCCGTCGCGCTGCTCGATGACGATCCGTCGGAGGGCACCTGGTGCGTCCGTGTTCGCCGCCAGCCACCCGTCCGCGGCATCGAGCGACTCGGCGCTCGGAAACAGCCCCCGCACCAGCCGCCGTGCGATCTCGATGCTGCGGTGTGACCACACGTCCCGAATCCGCCCGAAGTAGTCGGCATCGAACGCGGCGATCAGATCCCGCCTGGCCCCGGCGCGGATGCCGGAGATCGTCGCATCCAGATGGTCGTTGCTGAGGGACTCGTCCGTCCACGCAGCCGTCCATGCGGCAGCTCGCACGTCCGAATCGGGGCGGGCGGCGAGGACGGCGCGGTGCATCGTTCGACCCTTCGCCGTCGGATCCGACGCGAGCTCCGCGTCAGCCCGTGCTGCATCCGCGTGCCCGGTTGCCGCAAGCGCGAACAGCCACCCCCAGCGCAACTCGGCGTCGAGGACCAGTCCGTCGGGTACCTGCGCCTCGCCGGCGAGCATCGCTGAGATCTCCGGCGCATTCTCGTCGGCGACAGCTGCGGCGACCCCGAGCGCTCGCGCCCACGCGAGCTGCGCGTCGCTTCCGGGCTGCGCCGTCCAGAGCGCATCCCACACGGCCGCCAGCCAGCTGCGTCGCAGTCCTGCACGATCGCTCTCGCTCGCATAGCGCGCGATCGCGGCGCTCGCGTGCGAAATCGCGTCAGCCAGCAGCGCGGAGTTCGCCTCTGCCGGCGCGTGGCGCGCCACGATGTCGAGATAGCGACGAACGGGCAGGTCGCCGTCGCGGGTCGCATTCCACAGCGCCGCCCACACGACAGCACGGGCGAGCGCATCGTCGATGCTCGAGAGACCAGCGGCGACGGCATCCGTCGACCGTTCGTCGAGCCGCACCTTCGCATAGGTACGGTCATCGTCGTTCGGCAGGATCAGGTCCGCATCGGGCAGCACGGGCGCCGAGAGGCGCGTGCGCGCGCCGACGATGTCGGCGTCGACCCCGCCGCGCCTGACCAGACGATCGCCTTCCAACCCGTAAAGCCCCACCGTGAGGCGGTGCGGGCGCGGATCAGTCTGCACGACGTGCAACATGTCGTCGTCACGGTCGACGGAGATCTCCGACATGCCGGTCGTCTGCAACCACGCGTCGCTCCACGCGCGGAGATCGCGCCCAGAGGCACGTTCGAGTGCGTCGAGAAGATCGGTGAGGGTCGTGTTGCCGAACGCGTGCGCGGCGAAATAGCGTTGCGCGCCGCGGAAGAAGGCATCCTCCCCCACGAACGCGACGAGCTGTTTGAGCACCGAGGCACCCTTGGCGTAGGTGATGCCGTCGAAATTGAGTTTCGCGGCCTCCAGATCGGTGATGTCCGCGACGATCGGGTGGGTCGTGGGCAGTTGATCCTGCTCATACGCCCACCCCTTGCGGCGGCTCGCGAACGACACCCAGGCGTCCTCGTGCGCCCCGGTCGCGACATTCGCGTGGGCACCCATGAAGTCCGCGAACGACTCCTTGAGCCACAGGTCGTCCCACCATCGCATCGTCGCGAGGTCGCCGAACCACATGTGCGCCATCTCGTGCAGGATCGTGTTCGCCCTGCCCTCGTGCTGTGCCCTTGTGGACGCACCGCGGAAGACGTACGCCTCCGTGAAGGTCACGAGCCCAGGGTTCTCCATCGCGCCCAGGTTGTACTCCGGCACGAAGATCTGGTCGTACTTGCCCCACGGGTAGGCGTAGTCGAACGCCTCCGAGAAGAAGTCCAGGCCCCGTCGGGTGACGTCGAGGATCTCGTCCGCGTCGAGGTGCTCGACCAGCGACGCCCGACACAGCACGCCGAGCGCGACCTGCTGCTCCCCGCTGCGCCACACGCCGTCGACCCGGTGGTACGGCCCCGCGGCGACGGCGGTGATGTAGCTCGACAGCGGCAGCGTCTCGGCGAAGTCGATGCGCACTCCCCCTTTCACCGGCTCTCTGCTTGTCTCGGCGCCGTTGGACAGCACCGTCCAGTCGGTCGGCGCGCTCACCTGGAACGACCATCGCGCCTTCAGATCCGGCTGCTCGAAGCAGGGGTAGACACGGCGGCAGTCCGCCGGTTCGTACTGCGTGTACAGGTACACCGCGTCGTCGACGGGATCGACGAAACGGTGCAATCCCTCGCCCGATCGGCTGAAGCGGCCGCGCCCGCGCACGGTCACTGTGTTGCGCGACTGAAGCGACGACACCCGCACGCGCGCACCGTCCCAGTCGACCTCCTGCGCCGCCCCGTTGACCACAACTTCATCCACCGACGTGCCGATGAAGTCGATCCACGTCGCCGTCGCGCCATCGGCGTCGAAGACGAACGTCGATGCCGTCGCGAAGGTCTCGTCACCGAGGTCTCGCGCGCCTCGCAGATCGAGGTCGACTGACACGGTGTGCACGCTGATCGAGGCGGCGCGGTCGGCCGTCTCGTCGCGGTGGAGATTGGCGGTGCTCATCCCTCCATGCTGTCACGCAGGATCAGGAACGGGCTTCGTTCGAATCGGCCGCGTCGTGCTGCGCAGCGGCGGGCCCCGGCATCCAGATCGCACCCGTATCGGCAGACGGGCGGGCCACCGGGATGCGCGTGCCGAGCACCTGGGCGACGACGTCCTGCGCGATCTTCGACGGGGTGATCCCGGCGTCTTCGAGGATCTGCTCGCGGGACGCGTGATCGATGAACGCGTCCGGCAGACCGAGCTCATCGACGGCAGTGTCGACACCCGCCTCGCGCAGCACCTGGCGCACGCGCGTGCCGATCCCTCCGACACGGATGCCGTCTTCGATCGTGATCACGAGTCGGTGGGCACGGGCGAGTTCGACGATCGAATCCGGGACGGGAACCACCCATCGCGGATCGACGACGGTCGCACCGATCCCCTGCGCGCTGAGCCGCGCCGCCACGTCGACGGCGATGTGTGCCATCGGGCCGATGCCGATCAGCAGCACGTCCTGACTGTCGCTGCGCACGAGCACGTCGACACCGTCGTCGAGCCGCTCCACCGCGGGCAGGTCCGGGCTCACGGTGCCCTTGGGGAATCGCACTACGGTCGGCGCGTCCTCGACGGCCACTGCCTCCGCGAACTCCTCCCGCAGCCGCTCGGCGTCGCGCGGAACGGCGATGCGGATGCCGGGCACCAACTGCAGCATCGCAAGATCCCAGATGCCGTGGTGGCTGGGCCCGTCGGGTCCTGTGACGCCGGCGCGGTCGAGCACGAAGGTGACGCCCGCGCGGTGGAGAGCGACGTCCATGATCACCTGGTCGAACGCGCGGTTCATGAACGTCGCATAGATCGCCACGACAGGGTGCAACCCGCCGAACGCGAGTCCCGCCGCCGAGGTGACGGCGTGCTGTTCGGCGATGCCCACGTCGTAGACACGGTCGGGGAAGCGCTGTGCGAACGGCTGCAGGCCGGTCGGGCGCAGCATCGCCGCTGTCATCGCGATGACGTCGTCGCGCTGCTCCCCGGCCTCGACGAGCGCGTCGGCGAACACGTCTGTCCACGCCTGTGCGTCGGACGAGCCGAGCGGCTCTCCGGTCGTCGGATCGATCTTGCCGACGGCGTGGAACTGGTCGGCCTCATCGTTGCGGGCGGGCTCATAACCACGTCCCTTCTCGGTGATGACGTGCACGATGACCGGCGCCCGGTGCGACTTCGCCAATCGCAGGGTCTCTTCGAGGGCATCGAGGTCGTGTCCGTCGATCGGGCCGAGGTACTTGATGTCGAGATTCGAGTACAGCGCCTCGTTGTTCGTGAATCGAGACAGGAATCCGTGGGTGCCGCCGCGCACACCGCGGTAGATCGCGCGCCCGGCGGGGCCCAGCCGACGGAACAGCGACGCGGAACCGCGGCGCAGACTCTCGTACCCCTCGGTCGTGCGCACGCGGTTGAGGTAGCGCGCCATGCCGCCGATCGTCGGTGCGTACGACCGGCCGTTGTCGTTGACGACGATCACGAGATTGCGATCGTTGTCGTCGGAGATGTTGTTGAGCGCCTCCCACGTCATGCCGCCGGTGAGTGAGCCGTCGCCCACGACCGCGACCACGTGCCGGTCGGTGCGACCGGTGCGGGTGAGTGCGCGCGAGATGCCGTCCGCCCAGCTCAGTGAACTCGACGCGTGCGACGACTCGACGACGTCGTGCTCGCTCTCAGCGCGCTGCGGATAGCCAGCGAGCCCGCCGCGGGCCCGGAGGCCGCTGAAATCCTGGCGCCCCGTGAGCAGCTTGTGCACGTACGACTGATGGCCGGTGTCGAACACGATCGGGTCGCCCGGCGAGTCGAAGACCCGGTGGATCGCGAGCGTCAACTCCACGACACCGAGGTTGGGGCCGAGGTGCCCGCCGGTGCGGGAGACGTTCTCGACGAGGAAGTCCCGTACCTCCTGGGCGAGTTCGCGCAGTTGGTCTCGGGAGAGCGCATCGAGGTCGCGGGGGCCCTTGATCGACGCGAGGAGACTCATCCTGCGAGTCTACGCGTCGACCATGCGTTCGCATGCGAAGAGCCCCGGATCGGCGACGATCCAGGGCTCTTCGGCAGATGCTCAGACGAGCGAGCGCAGCACGTACTGCAGGATGCCGCCGTTGCGGTAGTAGTCGGCTTCACCGGGGGTGTCGATGCGGACCTTCGCCTCGAAGGTGATGGTCTGCTTGCCCTCGGGCGAGAACTCGGTCGGCTCGGCGGTGACGGTCACGGTCTTGGGAGTGACGCCCTCGTTGAGCTGCTCGAGCCCCGTGATCGAGACGGACTCGGTGCCGTCCAGACCCAGCGACTTCCAGCTCTCCCCGTCGGGGAACTGCAGCGGGACGACGCCCATGCCGATGAGGTTCGAGCGGTGGATTCGCTCGAAGCTCTCCGTGATGACCGCCTTGACGCCGAGCAGCGACGTGCCCTTCGCCGCCCAGTCGCGCGACGAGCCGGAGCCGTACTCCTTGCCGCCGAAGACGACGAGCGGCGTGCCCTGCGCGGCATAGTTCTCGCACGCGTCGTAGATGTACGACTGCGGGCCGCCGGGCTGGGTGAAGTCACGGGTGAACCCGCCCTCCACGATCTGGCCGTCGTTGACGGCGGAGACGAGTTCGTTCTTCAGACGGATGTTCGCGAACGTGCCGCGGATCATGACCTCGTGGTTGCCGCGGCGCGAGCCGTAGGAGTTGAAGTCCTTCTGCGCGACGCCGTGGTCGGTGAGGTACTGCGCCGCGGGGGTGCCCGCCTTGATGTTGCCGGCCGGGGAAATGTGGTCGGTCGTGACCGAGTCCCCCAGGGTCGCCATGACCCGCGCGCCCGAGATGTCGGTCACCGGGGTCAGATCCATCGACATGCCGTCGAAGTACGGGGCCTTGCGGACGTACGTCGAATCGGCATCCCACTCGAAGACGGGGCCGGTCGGCGTCGGCAGACTCGTCCAGCGCTCGTCGCCGTCGAACACGGTCGCGTACTGCTTGATGAACTGCTCGCGCGAGATCGAGGAGTCGATGACCTCCTGGACCTCCTCCGGCGAGGGCCAGATGTCCTTGAGGAACACGTCGTTGCCGCTCTGGTCCTTGCCGAGCGGGTCGGTCTCGAAGTCGAAGTTCATCGATCCCGCGAGCGCGTACGCGACCACGAGGGGCGGCGAAGCGAGGTAGTTCATCTTGACGTCGGGGCTGATGCGGCCCTCGAAGTTGCGGTTACCCGAGAGGACGGCCGTGACGGCGAGGTCGTTCTCGTTGATGGCCGCCGAGACCTCCTCGATGAGGGGGCCCGAGTTGCCGATGCAGATCGTGCAGCCGTAGCCGACCGTGTAGAAGCCGAGGCCCTCGAGCGCCTTGTCGAGACCGGACTTCTCGTAGTAGTCCGTGACGACCTTCGAGCCCGGGCCGAGCGTGGTCTTCACCCACGGCTTCTGCTTGAGGCCCTTCTCGACGGCCTTCTTCGCGAGCAGGCCCGCGGCGAGCATGACGGAGGGGTTCGACGTGTTGGTGCAGGACGTGATCGCCGCGAGCGCGACGGCGCCGTGGTCGAGCGTGAACGCGTCACCCGCAGAGGTCTTGACGGCGGTCGGCTTTGAGACCGACGTCGGTGCGTGCGAGTGGTGGTGGTGCTCGTGGTGGCTGTGCTCGTCCTCGGGCGTGAACCCGGGCGGGTCGGATGCCGGGAACGACTCGGCGACGGTCAGGTCGACCAGGTCGTGGTCCTCGTCGGCGTAGTTGGTGAGGTCGACGTTGAACTGCGACTTCGCCTCGGACAGCAGGATGCGGTCCTGCGGACGCTTGGGCCCGGCGATCGAGGGGACGACGGTGCTCAGGTCGAGTTCCATGTACTCGCTGAAGCCCGGCTCGTTGTCGGCGTCGTGCCACAGCGACTGCTGCTTCGCATAGGCCTCGACGAGGGCGACGGTCTGCTCGTCGCGACCGGTCAGGCGCAGGTAGTCGAGGGTGACATCGTCGATCGGGAACATGGCGGCCGTCGATCCGAACTCGGGGCTCATGTTGCCGATCGTGGCGCGGTTCGCGAGTGGAACCGATGCGACACCCGCACCGTAGAACTCGACGAACTTGCCGACGACGCCGTGCTTGCGCAGCATGTCGGTGATCGTGAGGACGACGTCGGTCGCGGTCACGCCCGCCGGGATCTCGCCGGTGAGCTTGAAGCCGACGACGCGCGGGATGAGCATCGACACGGGCTGGCCGAGCATCGCAGCCTCGGCCTCGATGCCGCCGACGCCCCAGCCGAGCACGCCGAGGCCGTTGACCATCGTGGTGTGCGAGTCGGTGCCGACGCAGGTGTCGGGGTAGGCGCGCAGGACGCCGTCGCGACCGGTCCGGTCGTAGATGACCTTCGCGAGGTGCTCGATGTTGACCTGGTGGACGATGCCGGTGCCCGGCGGGACGACCTTGAAGTCGTCGAAGGCGGTCTGACCCCAGCGAAGGAACTGGTACCGCTCGCCGTTGCGCTCGTACTCGATCTCGACGTTGCGCTCGAGGGCGTTCTCGGTGCCGAAGAGGTCGGCGATGACCGAGTGGTCGATGACCATCTCGGCCGGCGAGAGCGGGTTGATCTTGTTCGGGTCGCCGCCGAGTGCGGTGACCGCCTCGCGCATGGTCGCGAGGTCGACGATGCACGGGACGCCGGTGAAGTCCTGCATCACGACGCGTGCAGGCGTGAACTGGATCTCGGTGTTGGGCTCGGCATCCGGGTTCCAGGCCCCGAGCGCCTCGATCTGCGCCTTCGTGACGTTCGCGCCGTCCTCCGTGCGCAGCAGGTTCTCGAGCAGCACCTTCAGGCTGAAGGGGAGCTTCTCGTACCCGGCGACGGTGTCGATGCGGAAGATCTCGTAGTCGGTGCCACCGACTGTGAGGGTGCTCTTGGCACCGAAGCTGTCAACTGTGGACACGAATGCTCTCCTTCGTCGGCGATGCAGGTTCAGCGACGCGTGCGTCGGAAGCCCTGCCGCTCCTATCATCCCCGCACCCAGCGCGTCAGGCTAGTGAGGTCTGCCTAACCGCGAACAACGGGAAAAGTATCTTGATATCGAGATAAATCTATCACGCGTCGGCGCGTGAGTAGACCGATCGCGCAGCGAGCCATGTCACGGCCACGAGGGGTGCGAACAGCGGCAGCCCCATCACCAGTTTCAGCGTGCCGAGCGTGGTCACATCACCGGCGAAGTAGAACGGCAGCTGCACCGCGAGGCGCGCGAAGAACAGCGCCGCCCACGCGATCGCGAGCCAGAAGAAGACACGCTTCTTGCGGCGGTCGGAGCGCCACGCGACACCGTCGTTCATGAGGAAGCCGACCGCCAGACCGATGATCGACCAGCCGATGACCGCCGAGATCAGGAACGCCGTGCCGTACACCGCGTTGGTGATCAGCCCCGGGACGAAGTTGTCTTCGCCGCGCCCGGTCCACAGTGCGAGGGCCGCGGCCGCACCGGTCGCGATGAGCCCACCGAGGGCGGCGCTGAGCGTGGATCGCTGCACGAGTCTGACGATCGTGAAGATCGCCGCCAATCCGACGGAGACGCCGAGCGAGAGCGGCAGGTGCTGGGTGAAGGTGTAGAGCAGGACGAACGCGAGACCCGGCAGGACCGACTCCAGCACGCCGCGCCAGCCACCCATCGCGGCCCAGACGACGTGTCCGGTCGTGGACTGCTCCACCGGGTCGATCCCCGCTCGCCGGGCGGCGCCGCCGAGGGCCTGGCCGATCAGTTCTGACGCGCTGGGCTCATCGCGGGCACGGTCGTCCTCGGATTCGGGCGTGCTCACGCGCTGCCCGGGGATGCCGGCATCTTCAGCGGGATGAGGTCCCGAGGGGGCATGGGCGTGCCGCCGCGCACGACGACGATCGAGCGGAACAGGTCCTCGACCTGGGCGGCCGCTTCGATGTCGGCCGTCGCCGCGCCGCCGATCACCCCGCGCAGGAACCAGCGGGGTCCGTCGACGCCGATGAAGCGTGCGAGCCGCTTGGTCTGGCTGTCGCCTGCCACGACAGGCACCTCGGCGAGCAGTTCGGGACCGAGCGGTCCTTCGCGCTCTTCGACGCGGCCGCCCTGCGATCGGATCTGCTGACGGATCTGCTCACGCGTCTCCTCCCACAGCCCGGTCGATCGAGGCGCCGCGAACGGTTGCACCTGCAGCGTCGAGCCGGCGTAGTCGAGGCCGACCGCGACGATGCGCTTGGACTGCTCCTCGACCTCGAGGCGCAGGTTGAGCCCCTCGCGCGGCAGGATCTTGATCCCACCCAGGTCGATGTACGGGCGAACCGGGTTCGCTTCGGATTCGTCGAACGGCCCGGACGCGGATCGATCGGCGGGAGCGGTCTTGTCGAGGGCGTCGCTCATGCGGAGGCTCCTGTCTGATAGCCGGTCGACCCGAAGCCACCCTCGCCGCGGTGGCTCTCGGGCAGGGTCTCGACGGGGATGAAGGTGACCTTGGGGACGGGCATGACGATCAGCTGCGCGATGCGGTCCCCGGGTTCGACACGATAGGTCTCCGTGGTGTCGGTGTTGAGGAGGGACACCTTGATCTCGCCGCGGTAGCCCGCATCGACGGTGCCGGGCGAGTTGACGATCGTGATGCCGTGCTTCGCTGCCAGACCGCTGCGCGGCACGACGAACGCCACATAGCCGTCGGGCAGCGCGATGCGCACACCCGTGCCGACGAGTGCCCGCTGCCCGGGGTCGAGGACGACCGTCTCGGTCGAGACCAGGTCGGCACCCGCGTCGCCCGGGTGGGCGTAGACGGGGACCTGGGGCGCGATAATGGGAATGTCCACCGATTCGGTCACTCCACGAGGGTAATGCACATCACTTCCGCCGACACGAACCAGCTCCGATACCGCGAACGGCTGACGCCGTCACTGTGGATCCTCGTCAGCGCCGCGGTGGCCGCACCGATGGCGGCCCTGGTGTTCGTGCCGGTCGA
Organism: Microbacterium sp. bgisy189; assembly: GCF_057707225.1. NCBI lineage: Bacteria > Bacillati > Actinomycetota > Actinomycetes > Micrococcales > Microbacteriaceae > Microbacterium > Microbacterium sp. bgisy189. The sequence goes on from NZ_JBYIPT010000004.1 coordinate 144,442, forward strand.
TGGCACGCTCGCGCTGATCGTCGGGCTCGCGGTCGGCGCCGCGTTGCTGACCACGCTCATCGGGGTCTCCCCCGTCATCCGCATCGACGACCACGAGCTCCGCGTCGGGCGCGCACACATCGCGCACGAGCACCTCGGCGCCGTTGAGACGTTCACCGGCGACGACGCTCGGCAGGTCCGTGGCCCGGGGCTGCAGCGCACGTGGTGGCACCGGTTTCGCGGAGGCGTCGACGGAGTGGTCGTGGTCTCGCTCACCGACGTCGACGACCCGCACACCGCGTGGGCCTTCTCGTCGCGCACGCCGGAGCGGATCGCGGCGGTGCTGGAACGCGCGCATGCATGACAACGCCCGCGCAGACGCGCGGGCGGGTCAGTGGTTCGCGGTCAGGCGGCGCACTCGGTGCAGATCGCGCCGATCGATGTCTCGTGATCGATCTGCGTGCGGTGCTTCACCAGGAAGCACTCGACGCACGTGAACTCGTCGTCCTGTGCGGGCAGCACGACGACATCGAGATCCATGTCGGACAGGTCTGCGCCGGGCAGTTCGAAGCCCGAGGGGTTGTCGGCATCTTCGACGTCGACCGCGCCGGAGCGCGTGTCCGGAACGCGCTCCTTGAGGGCCTCGATCGACTCACTGTCGTCTTCGGTCTTGCGCGGGGCGTCGTAATCGGTGGCCATGCTCGAACGTCTCTTCTTCCCAGTTGTGTGGCGGTTGCCGGCCCGAACGGGCGGCGATAGTTTGCACGACGCCGGTGCATTTCGCAAATGGCGTCCCGCCGGAAGGCGGTGTGCGCGCCGTCATCGCATCGAACTCGCGGCGCGCCCACGATATTCCCGGCTCTGCGTTCGCCCTGTGACAGCATGAACGCACCCGCTGGATCTGGAGGACTCTCGCATGGAGCAGCTCAAAGTCATCGGCACCGAAGAGGGCGTCCTGGTGCTCGCCACCGAAGAGGGCGACCGATTCGCGTTGCCCGTCGACGAGTCGTTGCGTTCGCAGCTGCGCCGCTTGGAGCGCGTCGCTGAACCCAAGGCCGTGCGCCCGAGCCCGCGCGAGATCCAGGCCCACATCCGCAGCGGTCTCACTGCGGAAGAGGTTGCCGAACTGCTCGGCGTGCGCGTCGACGACGTGGCCCGCTACGAGGGACCCGTCCTCGCCGAGCGTGAGCACATCGTGACCCAGGCACTGTCGGTGCCGGTGCTCATGGGCGGCGAACTCGACCCCGACGCCCAGCCGACGTTCGGCACCGCCGTGCGAGGCAAGCTGGCCGAGGCCGGCGCTTCGGGCGAGCGTTGGTCGAGTTGGCGCGAGGAATCGGGCTGGATCGTCAAGCTCGAGTTCACCGCTGCCGAGGTCGACCACGACGCTCGATGGAGCTTCGACCCTCGCCGGTCGAGCCTCTCGCCGCAGAACGCCGACGCCGTGCAGCTCTCGCGACAGGGCTCGCTGCCCGAAGGACTCATCCCCCGACTGCGCGCTCTCGACCATGCGACACCGGTCAAGGACGACTCTCGGTTCGACAGCGCCGCGTTCGGTCCGCGCCGCCTGCCCGACCCCGCGCCCGAGGCTGACGCCGAGGTGACCAAGGATGGCTCCGCGGCGCAGGAGGCGGCGATCAAGCGCGCCCCCGATCAGGTCGTCACCAGCGCCGAGACCGCGGATCTGCTCGAGGCGCTGCGTCGTCGTCGCGGTCAGCGCGAGCCGATGCCCGGTGACGAGCAGCCCGCGCCGCCGCGCGAGCAGGCGCCCCGTGGGCAGGCTCCGGTCGCGCTCTTCGACGCGCTCGAGCCCGGCTACGACGACACGTCCGCTGCGCAGCCGGCGGCGACCGAAACGGTCGACGAGGACGACACCGCGGCTGCTGACGGCAACCGTCGTAAGGGCCGCACGTCGATGCCCTCGTGGGACGAGATCGTGTTCGGCGCCCGCACCGAAGACGGCTGACCGGCGCGAACCGTCACGCCTCGGGCGCGAACGCTCCCAGTCGGATGAGCGGCACCAGGCGTTCCTGGTCGGTCAGCGACCCGTGCTGTCCGACCATGTTCTGCGCCTTCTTGTCGGCTTCCCGGTCGTCGTAGTAGGCGATGCCCGCACGCGCGGCCACCAGAACATCACCGATGCGCTCGGCCACCTCGGGTGCGACCGACGTCCCGAACAGCCCGGCTTCGATCGCCTCCCCGCGCGTCAGGACCCAGGACCGCTGTCCTTCTGCGCGCTCCCAGCGGTCGCGCACCGCACCGGATGCGTCTGCGGCCGTGTACAGGTGCAGCATGCGAGGCTCGCCGGCGACGATCTCGACGTCCTCGACAAGCGCGTCGCCCTCGCCCAGCAGCACCTGGCGGTGGCGGGGAACGTCGACCATGCCGTGATCGGCGGTCAGGAGCGCCCCGACGTCGGCGGGCATGAGCTGTTCGAGCCTTCGGGCGGCGGCATCCACGGCTTCGAGGCGGTCGCTCCACGCGTCGCTCTCCCAGCCGTGCGCGTGGCCCGTCGCATCGAGTTCAGGCGTGTAGAGGTAGACGAGGGCGTTGTCGTGGCTGCCGGTCAGCGCTGCCGCCGTCTCGACGCGGTCATCGAGTGAATCGGCTCCCACGAACTGCGCGCCCCGCTGGATCGCCCTCGTGAAGCCGGTACCGGCATAGCCGGGCCGGGAGACGACGAAGACGGGGCGCCCATCGAGGGCCTCACGCTCGAGCAGCGGCAGTGCGCGTTGCCACGTGAGCGGGTCGAGCCCATGCGTCTCCCAGCCCTTCAGCTGGTTGGGCGCGTCGTGGGTGCCGGGGATGCGCACTCGGTACCCGACGATGCCGTGCTCACCCGCATCCGTGCCGGTGAGCAGGCTCGTCAAGGCGGTCGCCGTCGTTGACGGGAACACCGTGCGAGCGTGGTCCTTCTTCGTCATGCGGCCGGAGAGGAATCGGGCGTGCCCGGCGCGGGCCGACAGGTTGAGCCGGCCGAGCCCGTCGACCACCATCAGTACCGCCGAACGCGCGGGCTTCAGCGACGGTGATCGCCCCGAGAGGGCGGCCAACATGTCGGGCACGACACCGGTGAGGCTCCGGGCCGTCGGTGGGTCCGCGGGTAGGCTGAGAGGCATCGGGGCAAGTCTCGCACACGGCCGGTGCAGCCCCAGGTACCCGATCTTCGACACCGCCCGTCACCGGAGGACCCTGCAGTTCCATGGCAGCTTCGCGCACCGAACCGACTGACAACGAACGCATCGAGGACGTCGACCTTTCGACGGAGATGCAGGGCTCCTTTCTCGAGTACGCGTACTCCGTCATCTACTCGCGGGCACTTCCCGACGCGCGCGACGGGCTCAAGCCGGTACAACGCCGCATCCTGTACCAGATGGCCGACATGGGGCTGCGCCCCGACCGTGGTCACGTCAAGAGTGCGCGTGTCGTCGGCGAGGTCATGGGAAAGCTCCACCCGCACGGTGACTCCGCCATCTACGATGCGCTCGTCCGCCTCGCTCAGGATTTCGCATTGCGCGTGCCGCTCGTCGACGGGCACGGCAACTTCGGGTCGCTCGACGACGGCCCCGCTGCCGCCCGCTACACCGAGGCCCGCCTCGCCCCGGCAGCCCTCGCGCTCACCGAGAACCTCGACGAAGACGTCGTCGACTTCATCCCGAACTACGACGGCCAGTTCCAGCAGCCCGAAGTGCTGGCCGCGGCCTTCCCCAATCTGCTCGTCAACGGCACGACCGGCATCGCTGTCGGCATGGCGACCAACATGGCCCCGCACAACCTCATCGAGGTCGTCGCCGCGGCCATCCACCTGCTCGACCATCCCGAGGCCACGCTCGAAGAGCTCATGGAGTTCGTGCCGGGTCCCGACCTTCCCGGTGGCGGCGTCATCGTCGGGCTCGACGGGGTGAAGGACGCGTACGCAGCGGGGCGCGGCACCTTCCGCACCCGCGCGAAGGTGTCGATCGAATCGCTCGGGCCGCGCCGCACCGGCATCGTCGTCACCGAACTGCCCTACATGGTCGGTCCCGAGCGGGTCATCGAAAAGCTCAAAGACGCCGTCAGCGCCAAGAAGCTCACCGGCATCGCCGATGTGACCGACCTCACCGACCGCAACAACGGCCTGCGCCTGGTGATCGGCATCAAGACCGGCTTCGACCCGAATGCGGTGCTCGAGCAGCTGTACCGTCTTACGCCCCTCGAGGACAGCTTCGGCATCAACAACGTCGCGCTTGTCGACGGCCAGCCCCAGACGCTGGGCCTGAAGGCGCTGCTGCGCGTCTACCTCGACCACCGCATCCAGGTGGTCACCCGTCGCAGCCGCTATCGCCTGGCCCGTCGGCAGGAACGACTGCACCTGGTCGAGGGACTGCTCATCGCGATCCTCGACATCGACGAGGTCATCCAGGTCATCCGTTCGTCCGACGACTCCGAGCAGGCCCGGCAGCGCCTGATCGACGTGTTCGACCTGTCGCTGCCGCAGTCCGAGTACATTCTCGAACTGCGCCTTCGCCGCCTCACCAGGTTCTCGCGGATCGAGCTCGAGACCGAACGCGACAACCTCAAGGCCGAGATCGCTCAGCTCGAAGAACTGCTCGGCAGCGACAGTCTGCTCAGGTCGCAGGTGGCTCGCGAACTGGATGCCGCGGCCGAAGCGTACGGGACGCCGCGCCGGACGCTCCTGCTCAACGGCGGCGCACCCGCAGCCCGCGCCCGCACCGCCGCGCCCGCCGACTTGCAGATCGCCGACGCGCCCTGTCGCGTGTTCCTCTCGGCGACCGGGCGTATGGTGCGTGCGGAGTTGAACGACGACATCCTCGGCGGTGGCATCGTTCCGCCCGCACGTCGGGCGAAGCACGACGCGATCCGCTCCGCAGTCGACACGACGACGCGCGCCGACCTGGGCGCCGTGACCAGCGCTGGGCGCCTCGTCCGCTTCTCCCCCGTCGACCTCCCGTCGGTGCCCGGCAACTCGGTGCAGCTCGCGGCCGGCAGCAAGGCGGACCAGTATCTCGCGCTCACCGGCACCGAGCGCGTCGTCGCTGTCGTTCCGCTCGTCGAGTCGCCGGTGATCGCTATCGGGACAGCCCAGGGCGTGGTCAAGCGCGTCGCCGCCAGTGAGCTGGCCCCCGGCAAGACCGACGTCGAGATCATCTCGCTCAAACCCGGCGACCGCGTCGTCGGCGCAGCACCTGCCCAAGACGGCACGGAGCTTGTGTTCGTCACCTCCGACGCGCAGCTCCTGCGCTTCGACGCAGCAGCGGTCCGCCCGCAGGGGCGGGCGGCCGGCGGCATGGCGGGGATGCGCGTGGCGCCGGGTGAGCAGGTGATCTCGTTCACGGCTGTCGTCGCCGGTGATGAGACGGTCGTCGTCACGATCGCGGGTTCGACGCAGTCGCTCGCCGGTGCCGACGCAGGCTCCGGCAAGGTCTCGTCGTTCGCAGAGTTCCCGCCGAAGGGACGCGCGACCGGCGGCGTGCGGGCGCAGCGCTTCTTGAAGGGCGAAGACACGCTGCGCCTCGCATGGGTCGGCGCCGATCCGCGCGCCGTCGGCAGCGATGGTGCCGTCCGTCAGTTGCCGGCTGCGGGCGCCAAGCGCGACGCGTCGGGTCAACCGCTGGATGCGGTCATCGCCGCCGTCGGATCCCCGATCAGCTGACGGTCGTCAGGCGTCGATCGCCTCGCGGTCGAGCCGGTCGCTCGAGGAGACGATGAAATCGCGCCGGGGGGCGACATCGCTGCCCATGAGCAGCTCGAACACGCTCGCCGCCATCTCGGCATCCTGCACGCGCACGCGGCGCAGCATCCGGCCGTTGCGCTCCATCGTGGTCGTCGCGAGCTGGTCGGCGTCCATTTCGCCGAGGCCCTTGTAGCGCTGCACCGGCTCCAGCCAGCGACGGTTCGATTTGCGGAGCTTCGCGAGCAGGGTGTGCAGCTCTTGCTCGGAGTAGGTGTAGATCGTCTCGTTCGGCTTGCTGCCCGGGTTGACCACGACGACGCGGTGCAGCGGCGGTACCGCGGCGTACACCCGACCGTCCTCGATCAACGGGCGCATGTACCGGAAGAACAGCGTGAGGAGCAGCGTGCGAATGTGCGCGCCGTCGACATCGGCGTCGCTCATCAGGATGATCTTTCCGTAGCGTGCGGCCTCGAGATCGAACGAGCGGCCCGAGCCTGCGCCGATCACCTGGATGATCGCGGCGCACTCGGCGTTGGAGAGCATGTCGGAGACCGACGCCTTCTGCACGTTCAGGATCTTGCCGCGAATGGGCAGCAGCGCTTGATACTCCGAGTTGCGCGCGTTCTTGGCGGTACCGAGTGCCGAGTCACCCTCGACGATGAACAGCTCCGAGTCGGCGACGTCGTTCGTGCGGCAGTCGGCGAGTTTGGCCGGCAGCGAAGACGATTCCAGCGCGTTCTTGCGTCGCTGGGTCTCTTTGTGGGCACGCGCTGAGATGCGCGCCTTCATCTCGGAGACGACCTTGTCCAGCAGCAGCGCGGTCTGGTTCTTGTCGTCGCGCTTGGTCGAGGCGAAGCGGGCGGTGAGCTCCTTGGTGACGACCGCGTTGACGATTTGGCGCACGGCGGGGGTGCCGAGCACCTCTTTCGTCTGACCCTCGAACTGCGGTTCGGGTACCCGGACGGTGAGCACCGCGGTGAGCCCCGCGAGCATGTCGTCCTTCTCGGGCTTGTCCTTGCCCACCTTCAACCGCCGCGCGTTGGCTTCGATCTGCGCGCGCAGCACCTTCACGAGACCCTGTTCGAAGCCGGCTTGATGCGTGCCGCCCTTCGGGGTCGCGATGATGTTCACGAACGATCGCGTGACCGTCTCGTACCCGTTGCCCCAGCGCAGTGCGACGTCGACGTGGCACTCCCGTTCGACCTCGGTCGGCACCATCGCGCCGGAGGCCTGCAGGACCGGGACGGTCTCGGTGAAGGTACCGGCGCCGGTGAGGCGCCAGGTGTCGGTGATGGCCGGGTCGGGCGCGAGGAAGTCGGCGAACTCCGAAATGCCGCCGTCGTACTTGTACGAGGTCGAGGTGGGCTCGTCGCCGCGCTCGTCGATGATGACGATCTCGAGTCCCGGGACGAGGAAAGCGGTCTGTCGGGCGCGCTGCTCGAGTTCGGTGAGCCCGAACTCGGCATCCTTCGTGAAGATCTGACGGTCGGCCCAGTAACGGATGCGGGTGCCGGTCACGCCTCGCGCGGCCTTGCCGACCACGCGCAGTTCGGAGGACTTCTCGAACGGCGTGAACGGCGAGTCGGGCGTGGAACCGGCGAAGGTGCCCGGCTCGCCGCGGTGGAACGACATCTCGTACGTCTTGCCGCCGCGGTCGACCTGCACGTCGAGTCGTTCGGAGAGTGCGTTCACGACGGACGCGCCGACACCGTGCAATCCGCCGGATGCCGCATATGATCCCCCGCCGAACTTGCCACCGGCGTGCAGCTTCGTGAAGACGACCTCGACGCCCGTCAGGCCCGTGCGCGGTTCGACATCGACGGGGATGCCGCGAGCACGGTCGCGGACCTCGACACTGCCGTCGGCGTGGAGCACGATGTCGATCTTGGTGCCGTGGCCGCCGAGGGCCTCGTCGACCGAGTTGTCGATGATCTCCCACAGGCAGTGCATGAGCCCGCGGGAGTCGGTGGACCCGATGTACATGCCCGGGCGCTTGCGAACGGCCTCGAGCCCCTCGAGCACCTGGAGATGATGGGCGGAATACTCGGCGGTCACAATCCTCAAGCGTATCCGCGGGGTGCGACACGGCGGCGGCGACACACGAGCCGAGATGCAGGCGGACTGCGCGAGTGCCGAAACGCCGTACGCGCACAGCGAAATGTGACGGCCTCCGGGCATTCTCTGAACATCGGCGTGGTTGTATTCCATAGACCGACGTGCACCCGCACGAGGCAGAGCACCAGACGAACGAGGAGGCACCGACATGAGCATGACGACCACCACTGAGCCCGCAGCCGTCCTCGAGTACCGCCTGAGCGCGACCGACCGCTGCGACTCCTGCGGTGCTCAGGCGTACATCGCCGCGGAGGTCGGCGGCAGCGAACTGCTGTACTGCGCCCACCACGGCCGCAAGTACGAAGAGAAGCTGCGCGCCATCGCCACATCGTGGCACGACGAGACGGCACGTCTCGACGAGCGCGACTGACGCTCCCCTGCTTCATCCAGAAGCCCGCACCTGACGGTGTGGGCTTCTGTCGTTGTGGGTGAGCGGCGGGTCAGAAGCCGACGGCGGCCTGGTAGACCGGCAGCAGGCCGGTCCGCACGCCCGATGCCGAAGGCTTGGGCTGGAAGACGCTCGAGTTGTGGTTGCCCTCGATGACGACCGGGCCGCTCGGCGTGATCGCGAGGTCCCAGCCGACGTACGGCGCTTCGGGTGTGCGACGTGCGAGGGCCTCGGTGAGCTCGACCACCTGGTCGTACAGCGGCACCTGGAACCCGACGATCGACGTTCCCGTGACCGGGTGCTCACGGTAGACGTTGCTGTTCTTGTCGACGCCCGGGTACAGCGCGACGCCGTCCTCGTCGAGCATCGTGAACATGCCGCCCGAGGCGAAGTTGTCGATGACGTCACCGTTGCCGATCCGCAGCACCGCGGCCAGCAGGCGCACGTCGCCGTCGGGACGCAGGTACGTGATCATGCGCACCGTGTTGACGCTGTCGGGGTACAGCGAGGCCATATCGGGGTGCTGCACGATGAACTCGTCGATGATCGTCTGACCGGCAGCGTTCACCTCGGCTCGGAAGGCCGCGGCATCCACGTCGCCCGACAGTTCGTGCAGGGCGATGCCGCCCCCGCCGTGGCCGTCGAGGGGCTTGGCGAGCACCTTCGGGTGGCGGCCGAGGAAGGCCGCAAGCGCCGCGTCGTCGACGTCGCGCAGGTCGACGGTCTCGCGTCCGAGGAGGTCGGCGTACTCGCGGGCGAAGCGGCGCTTGTCCTCGAGCTTCGCGCGACCCTCCGGGGTGTTGTGCATGCGGGTGATGCGGAATGACTTGGGGTGCGTCATCCAGGTCGCCCGCTCCTTCGCATTGAGCAGCCGGATGTCCCACACGGCGTAGTCGCGGAAGCCCATGTCGTACTTGACGGAGCACCACAGCATGTCGGCGATGATCACCGGTGTCGGAGCCTTGGAGACCTTCTTGACCTGCTTGGCGAATTCGAACAGGTTGCCCACCCGGATGTTCCGGGCGCGGTTGAAGAGGTATCCGAGTCGGACGGTGGCCTTGCCCATGGCGTGGTTCCCCCAGTGGTCGGTGAGACGGCAGGTCAGAAGCGCATCGCGGCGCGGTAGCGCGGCAGCAGCCCGCGGCGGATGCCGGAGACGGACGGCTTGGACTGGAACACGCCGGTGTTGTGGTTGCCCTCGATCACGACCGGTCGTTCCGGGGTGATCGCGATGTCCCAACCGATGTACGGCAGGTCGGGCACGCGGCGGGCCAGGCGGTCGACCAGCGCGAGGATCTCGTCGTACAGCGGCACCTGGAAGCCGGTGAGCTCCACACCCGTGATCGGATGCGTCTCGAACGGGTGACCCTCTTCATCGCTCGCGGCGTGCAGGGCGCGACCGTCCTCGCCGAGCATCGTGTACATGCCCCCGTTGGAGAAGTTGTCGATGACGCCGCCGTTGCCGACCTTGAGCACGGCCGCGAGCAGGTGCACCTCGTCGTCGGGGTCGCGGTAGGTGACCATGCGCAGCGAGTTGACGCTGCCGGGGTACAGACGCGCCATCTCGGGATGCTGCACGAGCACCTCTTCGACGAGCACCTGCCCCGTCTCGAGCAGCTCTGCGCGCAGTGCGGGGATGTCGTCGATCTGGGCGGTGTCGCGCATCGTGATGCCGTTGCCGCCGACACCGCCGGGGTTCTTCGAGATCACCCGCTCGTGGCGACGGACGAAGGCCTCGAGCTGCGCATCGTCGATCTCGCGCACGTCGACCCACTCGCGACCGAGTTCGTCGCCGAAGCGCGCCGCGAACTGCAGCTTGTCGTCGAAGATCCCCCGCTGTGCGTCGTCGTTGAGTCGGCGGGACAGGTGGAACGACTTCGGGTCGGTCATGTAGGTCTTGCGCTCGCGGCGCTTGAGGATGCGGAAGTCCCACTCCGAATAGTTCTCGAAGGTCGTCTCGTAGCGCACGGCGCAGTAGGCCATGTCGAGCGCGACCCACCACACGGGTGCCTTGGAGAGCTTCGCCGACTGCCGCGCGAACTGCATGACCCGTTCGCGGTCGAACATCGCGACGCGCCGCACGAAGAAGCGGCCGCGCCGGTAGAGGCGGTTGATCGCGCCCATGTCAGACCTCGCGGATGATGCCCATCGGCGTGGACTGGTGTCCCTGCCCGAGCGGGTTGTCGCCGAGGATGCGCACGAGGCGCTGCTCCCCCGCCTTGTCGAGCGTCGAACCGAGGATGTTGCCACCGATGTCGTTGATGTCGACGACGGCCACCTCGACGGCCCCGCCGAGCTGGCGCTGCAGTGTCCGGGCGACCTTGTCGGGCTCGCTCGGGCCGAGGACGACCGCTTCGTTGTAGGGCGGGATCGTGCCGCTGGTCGGGCCGTCGATCGCGCGGGCCTTCTCGCCGGCGACGCGGTAGAAGTCGCCGCGGCGGCCGAAGACCTTCGTGACGGCGCTGACGGTGGCGGCGAGGAGGATGCGGGGCGTGCCGCACTCGCGCAGTGCCATCTCCATCGTCTCCGGCATGCCGAGGCCGATGCCGTACGGCGTGCGGGCCACGTACTTCGAGAGGAACCTCGCCAGCGGACGCGGCTGGATCTCGTCGAGCCGGTACGAGCGGCCCTGCGTGATGGCGACGATCTTCTCCGTCACGAAGAGGATGTCGCCGTCTTGCAGGTGCTCTGGCGCGTATTCGGTGACGACCTCGTCGAGATCGTCACCGGGCATCACCACGCGGGTGCGGATCGGGATGCGCGCGAACGACGTCCCGTCGACGGCGACCTCCAGCGCCTTGCCGTCGTTGGCGGCCGAACTCATTCGAGGTAGTCCCGGAGCGACTGCGAGCGCGACGGGTGCCGCAGCTTCGCCATCGTCTTGGACTCGATCTGCCGAATGCGCTCACGCGTCACGCCGAACGTGTCGCCGATCTGGTCGAGCGTCTTCGGCTGGCCGTCGCCGAGACCGAAGCGCATGCGGATGACGCCCGCCTCGCGCTCCGACAGCGAGTCGAGGAGCGACTCGAGCTGACGCTGCAGCATCGTGAAGCCCACCGCGTCGGCCGGTACGACCGCCTCGGTGTCCTCGATGAGGTCACCGAATTCGCTGTCGCCGTCCTCGCCGAGCGGGGTGTGCAGTGAGATCGGCTCGCGGCCGTACTTCTGCACCTCGACGACCTTCTCGGGCGTCATGTCGAGCTCGCGCGAGAGCTCCTCGGGCGTGGGTTCGCGGCCGAGGTCCTGCAGCATCTGCCGCTGCACGCGGGCGAGTTTGTTGATGACCTCGACCATGTGCACCGGGATGCGGATGGTGCGGGCCTGGTCGGCCATGGCGCGGGTGATGGCCTGACGGATCCACCAGGTCGCATAGGTCGAGAACTTGAAGCCCTTCGTGTAGTCGAACTTCTCGACGGCACGGATCAGGCCCAGGTTGCCCTCCTGGATGAGGTCGAGGAACTGCATGCCGCGGCCGGTGTAGCGCTTGGCGAGCGAGACCACCAGACGCAGGTTCGCCCCGAGCAGGTGGCTCTTGGCGCGCTGACCGTCGCGGGCGACCCACTGCAGGTCGAGCCCGAGCTGCGAGCTCTTCTCGGCCGCCGACATGTTCGACAGCTTCTCTTCGGCGAACAGCCCCGCCTCGATGCGCATCGCGAGCTCGACTTCTTCGGCCGCGTTCAGCAGCGGCACCTTGCCGATCTGCTTCAGGTAGTCCTTGACGGGGTCGGCGGTCGCACCCGTGATCTGCGTCGAGTAGACGGGAACCTCGTCCTCGTCGTTCGAGCTGATGACGATCGCCCCGGTGGGGAGCGGCTCGGTGACGACCTTCTTGACAGGTGCGTCCTCGTCGTCGTCCTCGTCGTCGTCGGAGGCGTCGCTCTTCTTCTTCGCGTCGGACTTCGCCGCAGCGGCGTCGTCCGAGGAGTCGTCGCTGTCGTCCGAGTCGTCGCCGGCGTCGTCCATCTCGATGTCGTTGTCTTCGACCTCGTCGTCGAACTCGTCGTCATCCTTCTTGGACGTGCCCTTGGTGCGCGAGGTCGCGGGAGCGGCCTTGGCAGCAGTCTTCTTGGCCGCGGGCTTCTTGGCTGCGGCCTTCGCCTTGGGTGCGACCTTGGTCGCGGGAGTCGTCGTCGCCTCCTGCACGTCCTCGACGTCGTCCGTCTTACGGGTGCGGGTGGATTTGGTCGTCGCCACGTCTCGCCTTTCACCGACGGGATTCCGTCGTGTTTTCGGACAGGAGTATGACCCTTGTCAAGTCCCGGCCGACGATGCGAGCATCGTGCGGCGGATTCGACAACGGGTCAGGGTATTCATTATACCCCGACACCGCTCAGCGCAGACCGCGCTTGTCGTCGTCGGCGGGCCGGCTCGCGAGAAAGCGTTCGAGCTCCGCTGCGAGCTCATCCGCGCTGGGCAGGTCGCCGGTGTGGATGATCGGTTGGCCGAGCCCACTGCCCGCCATATACGAGTCGTATCGCTCCTCGAGGTTCTGCAGCATCGTCGTGAGCTCGCTGGACCCCTCCACCTGCTCCGCGACCTTCTCGAGGAACGGCTTGTTCTCTTCACGCAGGACGTCGATGTCGAACGTGAGGCCGGTTGCGACCGACAGGCTGTCGAGGGCAGCGATCGCGGCACCCGGAAACTCGGTGTCGCCGAGGTAATGCGGCACGAGCAGGACGAAGCCCGCGATCGAGGCGTCGACCTGCGAGAACCGGTACTCGAGCAGGTGGCCCACCGTTGCCGGAACTTGCGTATGCGGCTGCCAGACGGAATGCGCCTTGGTGAGATCTTCGCGATTCCCGCTCACGGTCGTGCCGATGGGTCGGGTGTGCGGCACGGGCATCGGAATGGCGTGCACCCACGTGATGCTGGCGACACTCAGTCCTTCGGCGAGCCCGACGACGGTCTCTGCGAACGCCTCCCATGCAAAGTCCGGCTCGAAGCCGGCCAGCAGCAGGAACGGTCTCCCCGCGGCGTCATGCACGAGCGACAACTCGAGTCGCGCCGGTCGGAAGTCGGTCAGGTGATCCGCCTCGAAGGTGACGATGGGGCGGCGGGCCCGATAGTCCAGCAGGACGTCTGGATCGAACGCGACAACCGGCGCAGGCTCGAGCTGATCACGGAAGTACTCCACGGTGCGTGCGACGGCTCCGCCGGCATCCGTGAAGCCCGTCAATGCGATGACCAGCGGAAGTCCGGCCGGGACCGGCGGCGCTGACGCGACGCGTTCGTAGAGCGGACCGGAGAGGGGCATACCTCCACTGTACGAGCCGCTCAGCAGGTCGGATCCCGTGGCGTCCCGCTGACAGCGAACACCACCTCCCTAGGATGGAAGGCATGCCGTACCCCGAGCTCGAGATCTCGTCCGTTCCCCCACTCGACTCCAAGGCCGATGCCATCGTCGTCGCGCTCCCGCCGCTTGCCGAATCCGGCGATGTGCTCGAGGCGTGGCCGGGCGTCGCCGCGGCACTCGAAGCACTCGCCTTCACCGGCGCACGCGGCACCTGCGTGCGCGTGTACGCACCCGAAGCGACATCACGACCGCTCATCGCCGTCGGCACCGGCGGCGACCCCGCTCCGGCCGACGTGCGGGATGCCGTCGGCACCGCCGTCCGGACGACGACCGGGTTCGCCACCCTGTCCGTCGCGCTCCCGGGGGTCACCGACGCAGACCTGTGGGCCGCGGCGGCCGAGGGCGCGGCGCTCGGCGGCTATCGCTTCGCAGGCTTCAAGAAGGACAGGGGCACTTCCCGTGCGGATCGCGTGCTGCTGCACGCCGACGATTCGCTCTCGTCCGAACAGGTGTCCCGCGCGGTCGCCGTCGCCGACGCCGCGGCCCTCGTGAAGGACCTCGTGCACACCCCCGCCAATCGGCAGAGCCCCGCTGATCTGGCGGATGCTGCTGTCGCCGCTGCGGCGGAGCTGCCCATCACGGTCGAGGTGCTCGACGAAGACGCGCTGGAGGCCGGTGGGTACGGCGGCATCCTCGGGGTCGGCGGCGGCTCGGACCGCCCGCCGCGGCTGGTTCGACTGGACTACTCCCCCTCCGGGGCGCAGCGCCACGTCGCCCTCGTCGGAAAGGGCATCACGTTCGACACCGGCGGCCTCTCCCTCAAGCCCGCGGCGAGCATGGTCGGCATGAAGTTCGACATGGCGGGGGCCGCGACCGCGCTCGCCGTCGTCATCGCCGCCGCGCGCCTCCAGTTGCCGGTGCGTGTCAGCGGCTGGCTCGCCATCGCCGACAACATGCCGTCGGGTCGCGCGACGCGACCGGGCGACGTTCTCACCATGCTCGACGGCACGAGCGTCGAGGTGCTCAACACGGATGCCGAGGGGCGCCTCGTGCTCGCAGACGGACTCGTGGCCGCGAGCCGCGAACGTCCCGACCTGCTCATCGATGTCGCGACCCTCACGGGCGCGATCATCGTCGCGCTCGGGCACCGCCACGTCGGGGTCATGGGATCTGACGATGCGGTCGCCGAATACCTCGCCGCCTCGAAGGCGACGGGAGAGCTCGCATGGCATCTGCCGCTGCCGGCGCACATGGAGGACGAACTCGACAGCCCGATCGCCGACCTGCAGAACGCCAAGATCGGTGACCCCGCCGGCGGGTCGCTGTTCGCCGGACTCTTCCTGCAGCGGTTCGTCGGTCGCGTCTCGGATGCCGACGACGCCGCGCGCATCCCCTGGGTGCACCTCGACATCGCGGGCGCCGGCACGAGCAAGTCAGCCGCGTTCGGCGCGACGGACAAGGGCCCGACGGCCGTCACCGTGCGATCACTGATCGCCCTGCTGGAAGGAGCCGGACGATGACCGAGCACCGGAGCGATCTGGTCGTCCTGGGCGGCGGAAGCGGCGGTTACGCTGCCGCGTTGCGTGCCGCCGAACTGGGCAAGACCGTCACGCTGATCGAGAAGGACAAGGTCGGTGGAACCTGCCTGCACCGCGGCTGCATCCCGACCAAAGCGCTCCTGCACGCAGCCGAGGTCGCCGACCACGTGCGCGAGGCATCGGCCGTCGGCGTGGAGGCCACGCTCGGCGGTGTCGACGTCGAACGCCTGACCGCCTACCGCGAGGGCATCGTCGCAAAGAAGTTCAAGGGCCTCGAAGGGCTCATCAAAGCCCGCGGCATCAACGTCGTCGCGGGCGCCGGGCGGCTCACCGTCGACGGCGCAGTGCAGGTCGGTGACGACGTCTACCGCGGCACCGACGTGGTGCTCGCCACCGGCTCGATGACGCGTCTGCTGCCAGGCCTCGAGGCCGGCGGGCGCATCCTCACGAGCGAGGAGGCGCTGGCGCTCGGCGAAATCCCCGCGAGCGTGCTCATCCTCGGCGGCGGTGTGATCGGTGTGGAGTTCGCGAGCCTGTGGCGCTCGTTCGGGGTCGAGGTCACGATCATCGAGGCGTTCGACCACCTGGTGCCCAACGAAGACGTCGCGCTCAGCAAGGCACTCGAGCGGGCGTTCCGCAAGCGCGGCATCACCTCCAGGCTGGGCGTGCGCTTCGCCTCGGCGACACATCACGAGTCGTCGGTCACCGTGGCTTTGGAAGACGGATCCGAGCTGTCCGCCGACTACCTTCTCGTGGCCGTCGGGCGCGGTCCGGTCACGGCCGGACTCGGCTTCGAAGAAGCAGGGGTGGCGCTCGACCGGGGCTTCGTCACCGTTGACGAGCAGTTGCGCACCTCGGTGCCGCACATCCGCGCCGTCGGCGACATCGTGCCCGGGCTGCAGCTCGCGCACCGCGGCTTCCAGCAGGGCATCCGCGCCGCCGAACTCATCGCAGGCGTCGCGTCGGTCGACGTGCCCGAGAGCACGATTCCCCGCGTGACCTACTCCCACCCCGAGGTCGCCTCGGTGGGCCTCACCGAGGCGCAGGCACGCGATGCGCACGGCGACGCCATCGTCGCGTACGAATACAACCTCGCCGGCAACGGCAAGAGCGAGATCCTCGGCACCGCGGGTATCGTCAAGGTCGTGCGCGTCGCCGATGGACCCATCGTCGGTGTCCACATGGTGGGCGACCGTGTCGGTGAGCTGATCACCGAAGGCCAGTTGGCCGTCGGATGGGAGGCGCACCCGGAGGATATCGCCCCCTTCATCCACGCCCATCCCACGCAGAGCGAAGCGCTCGGCGAGGCGTTCCTGGCGCTGTCCGGCAAGCCCCTCCACGCGCTCTGACCGGCGCACCCCCGACATCACTAAGCTAGACACGACATCGACATCCTGAAGGAGCAAACGACATGAGCACTTCCGTGGTCCTCCCCGCGCTCGGAGAGAGCGTCACCGAGGGAACGGTCACCCGCTGGCTCAAGAAGGTCGGTGACACGATCCAGGCCGATGAAGGTCTGCTGGAGATCTCGACCGACAAGGTGGACACCGAGATCCCGTCGCCCGTGAGCGGCGTCATCGAAGAGATCCTGGTCGACGAGGACGAGACCGTCGAGGTCGGCGCGATCCTCGCCAAGATCGGTGACGGCTCCGGGGCACCCAGCCAGGACGAGCCCAGCGCCGAGGCGCCCGCCGACGCTGCGCAGGAGCAGGCCCCGGCTGAAGCCGCGCCGGCAGCGGAGGCACCCGCCGCCGAGCAGCCGGCCGCCGAACCGGCACCCGAGCAGGCTGCACCCGCGTCGTCCGGTGACGCGAAGGATGTCACGCTCCCCGAGTTGGGCGAGAGCGTCACCGAGGGCACGGTCACCCGCTGGCTGAAGGCCGTCGGTGACAGTGTCGAGGTCGACGAGCCGCTGCTCGAGATCTCCACCGACAAGGTGGACACCGAGATCCCGTCGCCCGTCGCGGGAACGCTGACGGAGATCCTCGTGCAAGAAGACGAGACGGTCGAGGTCGGCTCCGTGCTCGCGCGCATCGGGTCCGGTGCTGCACCGGCTGCCGCCGAGGCGCCTGCGGCGCCCGCTGCCGAAGCTCCGGCCGCACCGGCCGCTGAAGAGGCCGCCGCTCCTGCGGCGCCCGCGGAGGCTCCCGTCCAGGAGGCGCCGGCTGCGCCAGCGGCGCCGGAGGCCGCACCGGCCGCGCAGGAGCCGCCGGCTCCGACGATGCCCAGCCTCGGTACGTCCGACGACGACGGGCCCACCTATGTCACGCCGCTTGTGCGCCGCCTCGCGCAGCAGCAGGGCGTCGACCTCGCGAGTGTCACGGGCACCGGTGTCGGTGGTCGCATCCGCAAGGAGGATGTGCTGAAGGCGGCCGAGGCCGCCAAGGCCGCGCCCGCGGCAGCGCCCGCTGCGGCCTCTGCTCCCGCCGCGCCCGCGCCGCGCGAGATCTCGGAACTGCGCGGGACGACGCAGCCGATGTCCCGTCTTCGCAAGGTGCTCGCAGAGCGTGCCGTCGCCTCGATGCAGCAGACCGCTCAGCTCACGACCGTGGTCGAAGTGGATGTCACCAAGCTCGCCGCGCTGCGCGACGGCGTCAAGGGGCCGTTCCTCGAGAAAACGGGCGACAAGCTGTCGTTCCTGCCGTTCTTCGCGCTGGCCGCCGCCGAGGCGCTGCAGACGTTCCCGATCATCAACGCGACGGTCGACGGAACCGACATCGTCTACCCCGCGACCGAGAACCTCTCGATCGCGGTCGACACCGAGCGCGGACTGCTGACGCCGGTGCTGCGTGATGCGGCCTCGAAGAACATCGCGCAGATCGCGCACGAGATCGCCGATCTCGCCGCCCGCACCCGCGACAACAAGCTCAAGCCCGACGAGCTCGCCGGGGGCACGTTCACGCTGACCAACACGGGTTCGCGTGGCGCGCTGTTCGACACCCCGGTGGTCTTCCTCCCGCAGTCCGCGATTCTCGGGCTGGGCGTCGTCGTCAAGCGCCCCGGCATCGTCTCGGTCGACGGCAAGGACGCGATCGCGGTCCGTTCCTACGTCTACCTCGCGCTGTCGTACGACCACCGCACCATCGACGGCGCGGATGCTGCGCGATTCCTCGGCGCGGTGAAGACCCGCCTCGAGGCAGCGCAGTTCGAGGGCGACCTCGGCATCTGATCCCTGTTCACGATGGCTGGTCCGCGAGGTCGTACACCTCGCGGACCAGCCATTCGTCATCGGTGCGGACGGCCACGATGATCTGCGTGTCGTGCCCCGGCGCCTCGGCGCGATAGACGGCGACCCCGCCGTACTCGTCCACCAAGGTGGTCTCGGCCGAGGCGACGAGGGCTGCACCCGCGGTCGGACGCTTCGCAGTGGGTTCGAGGACGTCGCAGTGCACCGCGTCGCCGCAGGCCGCCAGTCGTGCCACCAGCACCGAACCCACATCGTCGAGAGATGGATCCGACGCCGTCGGTGACGGCGTCTCGGCTGCTGCAGAGCGTTGGGGCTGCATCGATTCGGTGGCGCCGCCCTCGCTCGGCCAGAGGGCGCCGGCCGCGAGGACCGCGGCGGCCGCGCCGGTTGCGAGCAGCAGCACGCGCCGGCGGGAGCCCGAACCTGAGGGTGCCGGCGCGCCGGACTCGGGTCCGTTCGCGGACGCCGGTCGTTTGCGGATCGCGCGGCGCGGGCGGGCCAGCAGTTCGCGCGCCCGCTCCCCCAGCTCCAGGTCGACGAACACGTCGAACCATCTCCCGGACGCGGGGGCGCCCGCGGTGGACGGTGCGCGATCGGCCTCACGCGCGCGCCGGCGGTTCGGCGTCGGGGCGTGCTGCTCACGCAGCTCGCGTTGCGCCAACGGTCTCGCCTCGGCCGCTGCGAACAGGTCGCCCTCGCACGCCGCGCCGTCACGCGCCAGTCTTCGCGCGTCCGCAATCACATCGGATGCCCGACGCAGCTGCGGCTCGATGTCGGGCATGGCGTCGGCGAGCCGGTGCAGGAGGGCGACCGTGTCAGGTCGCCACGGCACCGAGCCGGTCAACGCCAGCACGGGGCGCCCGTCGGCGGTCACCCACCAACTGCCCGCGTCGCCTGCGAGACCGTCCGCCTCGGTTGCGCCGCGCAGCAGGCTGACGGCCACCGTCACCGCCTCACCGGCCGTGGCGACGGCATCCGCGTCGAGACGCATCGTGCACACCGGCAGGATGACGGCGGTCCCATCCCCGGCAAGGGCGAGGTCGACGGGCGCGAGCACATGCCCGTCGGCGGCGGCCCGCCAACCCGGACCCGGCCCGAAATCCTTCCGCTCGACCCACATCCGCGGCGGCTCGCCCGCGACGAGGTCGGCCGCGAAGGGCGCCTCGGGAGGGGCGACCCGTCGCAGTACTCGGGGTCGCAGTTCGTCGATGAGGCGCTGGGTCATGCACCCGAGTGTCGCCTCCCGGGCGGGCGCGTGGTCTCACTCGGTCGCGATCGGTGGACAACCCGTCACGGAGCCGTTCTGTGCAGACGGCGGCGCGACGCGAAAGGTAGGCTGGAGCCATGTCCTCCCGCAGTACCGCACCGGAGAAGCGTCCCGGCTTCTTCAAGCAGCTCCGCTCGCTCTACACGTTCACGGCATCGACCTACTCGTGGCTCCCGTGGCTGCTCGGCGGCGTGCTCGTCGTGGGTATCGCGATCGGCGTGGTCGTCGGATTCTTCGTGCCGCCGGTCGCCGTGTGGAGCATCATCCTGTGGGGCTTCACGGGCCTCATGCTCGGTCTGCTCGGGGCGATGATGACGATGACGCGCCTGTCGACGAGTGCGATGTACAAGAAGATCGACGGGATGCCGGGTGCGACCGGCCACGTGATCTCCACCGCCCTCGGCCGCAACTGGACGGCCTCCGACACACCCGTCGGCATCAACCCGAAGACGCAGGACGCCGTCTATCGCGTCATCGGTCGCGGCGGCGTCGTGATCATCGGCGAGGGTGCGCGCGGGCGTCTGACGCGGCTCATCAGCGACGAGCGACTCAAGGTGCAGCGCGTCGCCTCCGGCGTGCCGGTCGCCGTCATGTACGTGGGCCACGACGAGGGCGACGTCGCAATCGCCGACCTCGCGAAGACCATCAAGGCCCTGCCCAAAAAGATCGACCGCGCGACCATGGCCGCGATCATCAAGCGTGTCGACTCGGTGTCGCAGTCGGTCACGTCATTGCCGATCCCGAAGGGCATCGACCCGATGAAGGCGCGCGCGCCGCGCCCGCGTTGACCCCTCAGGCCTGCAACAGGATCAGGCCCGCAGCAGGATCGTGCCGGCCAGTTTGTCGTGCAGCCCGCGCTGATCAGCGTCCCAGACCAGCGCGGGAATGACGAGCACCAGCAGTGCCGTCCGGACGATGGGTCGCCAGAGGCCGACCCATCCCCCGCTGAACCGCTGCATGCGCAGCCCGACGATCCGGTGCCCCGGGGTGCCGCCGATCGTCGGCACGAACAACAGGTTGAGCGCGGCGAACACGGTCATGGGCGCGAACAGACTCAGTCCCGCCTCAGACGGCAGCGCGAACTGGTCGTAGCCGAAGAACGCGGTCGCGACGAGTGTCGCCGCGGCGTAGTCGATGATCAGGGCGACGAGCCGGCGGCCGAACCGCGCGACACTGCCGGAGCCGGACGCGGGGAGGCCGAGGCGCTCTCCGGGGTAGGAATTCTCGGGGGTCGCCACGCGTCCAGCCTATCGGCGCCCGCGTAACATGCCCGAAACATGCGGGATACTGGAGAGCAACCCCGCCCCGCTAGTTTCGACCGTGTCGGCATCAGCGCTGGCGTGTTCCTCACCCGATCTTGGAGACTCCATGTTCAAAGATTCATCCGAGGTGCTCAAGTTCATCCAGGACGAGGACGTCAAGTTCCTCGACATCCGTTTCACGGATCTTCCTGGCGTGCAGCAGCACTTCAACATTCCGGCCTCGACCGTCGACGAGGAGTTCTTCACGGTCGGCCAGCTCTTCGACGGCTCGTCGATCCGCGGCTTCGCGAACATCCATGAGTCCGACATGCAGCTGATCCCGGATGTCTCCACCGCCTACCTGGACCCGTTCCGCGAGGCGAAGACCCTCGTGATGGTCTTCGACATCTACAACCCGCGCAACGGCGAGATCTACAGCAAGGACCCGCGCCAGGTCGCCAAGAAGGCCGAGAAGTACCTCGCCTCCACGGGCATCGCCGACACGGCGTTCTTCGCACCCGAGGCGGAGTTCTACATCTTCGACGACGTCCGCTACGAAGTGAAGCAGAACGCGAGCTTCTACTCGGTGGACTCCGAAGAGGGCGCCTGGAACACCGGCCGTGAGGAAGAGGGCGGCAACCTCGCCAACAAGACCCCCTACAAGGGCGGCTACTTCCCCGTCGCACCGGTCGACAAGACGGCTGACCTCCGCGACGACATCAGCCTCAAGCTGATCGAGTCGGGCCTGCAGCTCGAGCGCGCGCACCACGAGGTGGGCACCGGCGGCCAGCAGGAGATCAACTACCGCTTCGACACGATGGTGCACGCGGCCGATGACATCCTGAAGTTCAAGTACATCGTCAAGAACGTTGCAGACCAGTGGGGCAAGGTCGCGACCTTCATGCCCAAGCCGCTGTTCGGTGACAACGGTTCGGGCATGCACACCCACCAGTCGCTGTGGAACGGCGGCGAGCCGCTCTTCTACGACGAGAAGGGCTACGGCGGTCTCTCCGACATCGCCCGCTGGTACATCGGCGGCATCCTGGCCCACGCTCCGGCCGTGCTCGCCTTCACCAACCCGACGCTCAACAGCTACCACCGTCTGGTGAAGGGCTACGAGGCTCCCGTCAACCTGGTGTACTCGGCAGGCAACCGCTCCGCTGCGATCCGCATCCCGATCACCGGCACGAACCCGAAGGCCAAGCGCATCGAGTTCCGCGCGCCGGACGCTTCGGGCAACCCGTACCTCGCCTTCGCGGCGCAGCTGATGGCCGGCATCGACGGCATCAAGAACCGCATCGAGCCGCACGAGCCGGTCGACAAGGACCTCTACGAACTGCCGCCCGAGGAGGCCAAGAACATCCCGCAGGTGCCCAACTCGCTGCTCGACTCGCTGGAGGCGCTGCGCGCCGACCACGAGTTCCTGCTGCAGGGCGGCGTGTTCACGCCCGAGCTGATCGAGACCTGGATCGAGTACAAGATCGAGAACGAGATCCAGCCGATCGCTGCACGTCCTCACCCGTTCGAGTACGAGCTGTACTTCGGTGTCTGAGGTCACCTGACACGAGAGCCCCTCCGATTTCCGCACATGTGCGGGGTCGGAGGGGTTTCTCTGTCGTGGAGGTGACGCGGGTCAGCCGTAGAAGAGCTTTTCGAATGCTCGTCGGCCTCGACGGGAGGCACGCATCCAGTCTTCTTCGACACGGGTCGCGGAGCCGTCCGGGTACTCCAGGATGCGCCCGATCCCGTCGAGCTGTCCGCGGTCTGTCGGCAGCACATCGCTGGTCTGGCCGGACAGCAGGGTATTGGCCGACCGGAGTCGGCTTGCGAGATGCCAGGACTCCGCGAGGCGCGTCGCGGATGCATCGGGCACGAGACCGGCCTGCCGTGCCGCGTCCAGTGCCGCCAGCGTCGAAGTCGTACGCAGGCCCGGCACGCGGTGGCCGTGCTGCAGCTGCAGCAGCTGTACGAGCCACTCGACGTCGCTGAGGCCGCCCGGGCCGAGCTTCAGATGCCGACTGCGGTCGGCACCCTGTGGCAGTCGTTCGTTCTCGACGCGCGCCTTGATGCGCTTGATCTCACGCAGATCCTGCAGCTTGGCATCCGCCGGATAGCGCACCTCGTCCGCCAGTGCCATGAAGCGCTCGATCAACTTCACGCTGCCGGCGATCCCTCGGGCCCGGAGGAGTGCTTGCGCCTCCCACGAGAGCGACCACCGCCGGTAATACTCGGCGTACGAGTCCAGCGACCGCGCCATCGGGCCGTTGCGCCCCTCGGGACGCAGATCCGCATCGAGCTCGAACGGCACGCGGTGGTCTTCGGAAGCGTTCCGCAGACCCTGCACGATATTTCGCGCGTACTCGGCCGCACGCTGCGGGTCCACGCCGTTCGCGTCGTACACGTACATGACATCGGCGTCCGACCCGAACCCGAGCTCGGCGCCGCCGAATCGACCCATCGCGATGACGGAGAAGTCGAGCGCGTCGTCTTCGGGCGCAACGACCTCGCGCCGCACTGCGCGCAAGGATGCCTGGATCGTCACTTCGCTGATCGTCGTGAGCCCTGCCGCGAGATCCTCGATCGTCATCGGCGTCAGCAGCCCTGCCAGCGCGAGTCGCAGCAATTCGCGACGCCGGAGCGCTCGCACGGCCCGCATCGCGTCGTCGATGGTCTGGTGCCGCGTCTGGATCGCGCGGGCCTCCTCCTGGAGGGCGACTCCCGAGCGCGGCCTGAGCTGATCGTCGGAATCGAGCCAGGCGACCGACTCGGGAATCCACTCCATGAGCTCGCCGACGAACCGCGATCCCGACAAGGCCCGCGTCAGCCGTTCGGCGGCTCCCGAGGAGTCGCGCAGCATCCGCAGGAACCAGGGCGTGTCGCCGAGTCGTTCCGAGATGCGCCGGAAGGCGAGCAGACCGTAGTCGGGATTGACGCCGTCGGCGAACCACCGGATCATCACCGGCATGAGGTGCCGCTGGATCGTCGTCTTGCGGCTGATGCCGGTCGTCAGGGCGCCGATGTGTCGGAGCGCGCCCGCCGGGTCCGCGAAGCCGATCGCGGCGAGTCGGTCGTGCGCCTGCTGCGTGGAGAGGGCGTGCTCGTCGGCGGGCAGCGCGGCCACTGCAGACAGCAGCGGCCGGTAGAACAGGCGCACGTGGATCTCGCGCACCTCACGCTTGACCGACTCCCACAGCGCCCAGACGTCGGCGCCCTTGTCGACGAGGCCCGACGCTCGGGCGAGCGCGCGCAGCCCCTCCGGCGACTGCGGCATGAGATGCGTGCGCCGAAGCCCTCGCAACTGCAGCCGATGCTCCAACACCCGCAGGATGCGGTAGTCGCGCGAGAACGTCGCGGCATCCTCCCGGCCGATGTACCCCTGCGAGACGAGCGCGTCGAGCGCGTCGAGCGTGCCGCGCTGGTGGATCTGATCGTCGGAGAGCCCGTGCACCAACTGCAGCAGCTGCACGGTGAACTCGATATCGCGGATGCCGCCCGGCCCGAGCTTGAGCTGATACGGCACTTCTTCGGGCGGGATGTGCTCGGTGACACGTTCGCGCATGCGCTGCACGCTGTCGACGAAGTTCTCGCGGGCGGCGCTGGTCCACACCTTCGGCTGGACGGCGGCGACGTACTCGGCCCCGAGCGCCGCATCGCCGGCGAGGGGGCGTGCCTTCAGCAGCGCCTGGAACTCCCAGCTCTTCGCCCACCGGTCGTAGTACGACAGATGCGACTCGAGTGTGCGCACGAGGGCGCCCTGCTTGCCCTCCGGCCGGAGGTTCGCGTCGACCTCCCACAGCGGCGGTTCGATCTCGACGCCCGAGATGCCGCGCATGGTCTGCACCGCGAGCCGCGTCGCGATGTCGACGGCACGCCCTTCGCCGACCGCCTCCTTGAGGATCTCGTCGGCGCCGCCGACGAAGATCACATCGACGTCGCTCACGTAGTTCAGCTCGCGTGCACCGGTCTTGCCCATGCCGATCACGGCCAGCCTCGTGCCGGCGACGTGCTCGCGCGGGAACAGGCCGGCACCCGCAGCGCCGCCCGACACCCGCGTGCGCGCGACGGCGAGTGAGGCCTCCAGCGCGGCGCCCGCCGCGTCGGCGAGCGTCGCGGCAACCCGGTGCAGGACGTCTTCGGCGCTCGGGGCCGTCAGATCGAAGGCCGCGATGAGGGCGAGCATGCGACGGTAGCGGACGCGCAGTGCGACCCACGCGCTCTCGTCGCCCAGCGCGGCGAAGCCCTCGGCATCCGCGCCCACCGACTCGAGCAGCTCGCGCCGCATCCGCTCCGCGTCCGGCAGGATCGACCCGGCCCCGACGAGGTGCACGAGCTCTTCTGGATGCCGCAGGTAGAAGTCTGCGAAGCCGTCCGACGCCCCGATCACCAACCACGCAGTCTCCGGACTGTCCGCGAGGACGGTGCGCACGGGCGCCGCATCGCGTCGCGCGATGCGCACCAGGGCCGCCGCTGCCGTGTCAGGATCGGCCGCTCGTTCGGCGCCGACGAGCAGCGCACTGCGGTCGAGCCCGGTGAGCGACGCGAGCTCGTCGAGCGAACGTTCGCCGTCGGCGAGGTCGCCGAAGCCCGCACGAGCGAGCGCCGTCAGGCCAGAGGAACGCTCCCCGGCCATGGCCTCAGAGCATCTCCAGATTGCTCTTCAGCTCGTACGGCGTGACCTGCGCGCGGTACTCCTGCCATTCGCGTCGCTTGTTGAGGAGGACGTAGTTGAAGACCTGCTCCCCCAGCGTCTCTGCGACGAGTTCGGACTCCTCCATGTACTCGAGCGCGTGATCGAGGCTCGCAGGCAGCGGCGCGTAGCCGAGTGCTCGGCGCTCCGCGTCGGTGAGCGACCACACGTTGTCCTCCGCCTCGGGCGGAAGGTCGTATTCCTCCTCGATGCCCTTCAGGCCCGCCGCGAGCAGCAGGGAGAAGGCCAGGTACGGGTTGGCAGCAGAATCGAGTGCACGGTACTCGACGCGCGAGGACTGGCCCTTCTTCGGCTTGTACAGCGGCACACGCACCAGTGCGGAACGGTTGTTGTGCCCCCACGTGATGAAGCTCGGGGCCTCGTCGCCACCCCAGAGGCGCTTGTACGAGTTGACGAACTGGTTGGTGACCGCGGCGATCTCGTTGGCGTGCTTCAGCAGACCGGCGATGAAGTGACGGCCGGTCTTCGACAACTGGTATTGCGCGCCCTCTTCGTAGAACGCGTTCTGGTCGCCTTCGAACAGCGACATGTGCGTGTGCATGCCGCTGCCGGGGTGGCCGCTGAGGGGCTTGGGCATGAACGTGGCGTACACGCCCTGCTCGATCGCCACCTCCTTGACCACCGTGCGGAAGGTCATGATGTTGTCCGCCGTCGCGAGCGCGTCCGCGTAACGCAGATCGATCTCGTTCTGGCCCGGGCCGCCCTCGTGGTGGCTGAACTCGACCGAGATGCCGAGGTCTTCGAGCATGCGCACCGAGCTGCGACGGAAATCGTGCGCGGTGCCGCCGGGCACGTTGTCGAAGTAGCCCGCCGAATCGACGGGCACAGGACCCTCGGGACCGACCTGCGACGACTTCAACAGGTAGAACTCGATCTCGGGATGCGTGTAGAACGTGAAGCCGGCGTCTGCGGCCTTCGCCAGCGTGCGCTTGAGCACGTTGCGGGGGTCGGCCACGGCCGGTTGACCGTCAGGGGTCGTGATGTCGCAGAACATCCGCCCAGTGGGGTCGACCTCACCGCGCCACGGGAGCGTCTGGAAGGTCGTCGGGTCGGGGTATGCGAGCAGATCGGACTCGTGTGATCGCGTAAGGCCCTCGATCGCCGAGCCGTCGAAACCGAGGCCCTCGGCGAAGGCCCCCTCAACCTCTGCCGGTGCGATTGCGACCGACTTGAGGGTGCCGATCACGTCCGTGAACCAGAGGCGGACGAACTTGACGCCCCGCTCCTCGATCGTACGAAGTACGAAGTCCCGCTGCTTGTCCATCGCGTCCTCTCCGAAGGGGCCTGCGCCCAGACTATCGGGCCTGGTCAGCCCTTCGACGCACCGGACCCCCAGTCGTCCTCACGAGCCTCTTCCTCCGCCCACGCGCGGGAGCGTTCTGCGAGCAGTCGCGGTGCGTCGGCGGCCGCTTCAGCGGTGTCGAACGGGCCGGCCCGATCGACGGCGGGTGATTCCAGGCCGTACTCCACCTGACCGGTCGTGAGGTTGTACCAGTACTTCTCGTCGCCGCTCATGGAGCCTCCTCGGGGATGCGTGCGCAGTGCCACGATCCTAACGATGACGCCTCGTGGTCGATAGGCTGGGCGGCATGGCGAGCACGACGACCCGCGCTGTCGGGGTGGACATCGGCGGAACCGGCATCAAAGGCGCCCTGGTCGATATCTCGACCGGGGAGCTGCTGAGTGATCGGGTGAAGGTCGCAACGCCCGAAGGCGCGAAGCCCGACGACGTCCTCGCTGCGGTCAAGACCGTGCTCGAGCGTCTTGAGGTGACCGACGCCGACGTGCCGCTGGGGGTCGCCTTTCCCGCCATCGTCAAGCGCGGACGCACCTTGTCGGCCGCGAACGTGTCGGACCGGTGGATCGATTTCGAGGCGGAGCAGTTCTTCGAAGAGGGACTGGGACGCGAGATCCACTTCGCGAACGACGCCGATGTGGCGGGCGTGGCGGAGGTTCGCTTCGGGGCAGCTCGTGACGTCGACGGGCTCGTCATCCTCACGACGCTCGGCACCGGGATCGGCAGCGCCATGATCCACAACGGCGTCCTCATCCCCAACAGCGAACTCGGCCACCTGGACCGGGCCGGGCACAAGCGGGATGCGGAGGCGTGGGCGGCGTACTCGGCGATGGAGCGCGAGGAACTCACCTGGGACAAGTGGGCGGGGCGGTTGCAGTGGTACTACAGCCACCTCGAGTTCCTGTTCAGCCCTGACCTGTTCATCGTCGGCGGTGGCGTCTCGAAGCACGCCGACAAGTTCCTGCCCCTGCTCGATCTCAAGACACCGATCGTGCCGGCGACGCACCGCAACAACGCAGGGATCATCGGCGCGGCGGCACTCTCGATCGGCTGACCGGCGTCGGGCGGGGCGAATGGGCCGGCCTGTACGCCGGGTTCTGTTCCGGGACCGAAGTCCCTTCGACGGTCATCTCTCTCGGCGACACGTTGCCGTGCCGCTCCAGCGGCCTACCCGGGGACTCGGCGGACCGCGTCGTCATCCCCTGTCTGGCCTTGCTCCGGACGAGGTTTACCTTGCGGGTCGTGTCGCCACGACCCCGGTGGTCTCTTACACCACCCTTTCACCCTTACCCCGGTGAACCGGGGCGGTCTGCTTTCTGTGGCACTGTCTCGCGGATCGCTCCGGGTGGGTGTTACCCACCGCCCTGTCCTGCGGAGCCCGGACGTTCCTCGGTGCGGTCTCCCGCAACGCGACCGTCCGGCCGACCCATTCGCATCCCCGATCCTACGGCCCCGTGGTCGTGGGCGTGCGCCGGTCACGCCTTGCCCGCGTCGATCGTGATGCGCAGGTCGAGCGGAAAGTCGATCGGGAATCCGCCGAACAGGAGGTCCGTCGCGGCCGCAGCAGCCGCACGCACCGCTTCGGCCGCCTGATCGGCTTGCGACGCTGGGGCATGCACGATGATCTCGTCGTGCAGGAAGAACGCGAGATGGGCACGAGCGCCGAAGACGGGCCCTGATCGCGCGGCAACGGCGCCGGCATCCACCGCAGGCAGGGCGGCGAGGCGGACGCGAAGGTCGGCGAGCCATGCAAGGGCCCACTCGGCAGCAGTGCCCTGCACGATGAAGTTCCGTGTGAACCGCCCTCGATCACGAGCGCTCCGACGGGCCGTCGCCCTGTCGCCCTCCCCCGCGTCGGGCTCAGCGGCATCCGCCTGCAGCCTGCGCCAGCCCGCTGAGGGCGGAGGCGACGATCGACCCAGCCAGGTCGAAACGACCTCGCCGAGCTCGCCGGCCCGCGCCGCGTCGTCGACGAGCCCCATCGCGCGCGGATAGGCCCGGCGAAGCGCCGGAACCAGCCGCCCGCTGTCGCCGGTCGTCGCGCCGTACATCGCGCCGAGTACAGCGATCTTGGCGTCCTGGCGGGTCGGCACCACTCCCGACGCGACGATTCCCGCGTACAGATCGGTTCCCCGCGCCGCGTCCGCGAGCCCTCGGTCGCGAGCCATCGCCGCGAGCACCCGCGGTTCGAGCTGCGCGACGTCCGCCACGACGAGCACCCAACCCGGATCGGCCCGCACCGCCGGACGCAGCTGCCGCGGCAGCTGGAGTGCCCCGCCGCCAGACGAGGCCCACCGCCCGGTGACGACGCCGCCGGGGACGTACACAGGACGGAACCGGCCGTCCGGTGCCCACTCCTGCAACCACGACCATCCGTTCGCGCTGAGCAGACGGGTCATCCGCTTGTACTCGAGCAGGGGTGCGACGACCGGATGGTCGTGCTCGGCGAGCTCCCACTTGCTGGTCGACGAGACCATCACGCCGACGCTGTGCAGGGCACGCAGCAGCTTGGGCTGCGAATCGAGGCTGGCCGATGGATCATCCAACGCTGCACGCACCTGGGCTGCCACCGCTTCGATACGGTGCGGAAGTCCGCCGGTCTTCGAACGTGCGCCCAGTGCCTCCGTCAACAGCCCATCGTGCACAGCGGCATCCCACGGCACCCCGGCGGCGTGCATCTCGACAGCGATCATCGCCCCGGCGGACTCGGCGGCGAGCAGGAGACGGAGGGCCTCTGGATGACGCGAGGCGTCGACTGCGTGCTGCTGTCTCGAGAACTCGGCGCAGATGTCGTCGATGTGGTCTGGCAGCGCCGGACCGTGCGCGAGGTCGAACAGCGTCTCGGATGTGCTCGTCGGCTCGGATGCGACGTCCCATGCCGTCGCGGCGCGGAGATCGTCGGCGTCGTCGACATGCGCGCTGTCGCGGAGGATCGCGTGGCACAGTCGCAGATCTCGGCACCGGGCGACCTCGACCCCCGCCTCGAGCGCAACGGGCAGCCACGAACGCGCATCGTTCCACACCCACCGTGCGCCGACGTCCGCAGCCACGGCGGCCGTGACGTCATCGAACGACGACGGTTCGCTCAGACGCCGACCGGTCGCATCGACGGCCACCGTGACGATTCGTCCCGCGTCATCGCGGCCGATCGCGCGCCAGCCGCCCGAGGCGTTCGTCATCCTCGGGTGGTGCTCATGGCATCACAGCCCGGATTCGTCGGTGCGCACGAGGATTGCGCCGCACTCCGGGCACGTCGCCACCTCGTCCTCGCGCACCTGACGCAGTTGCTGCAGGTCTGTGCCCGACAAGACCATACGGCACGCTTCGCAGGTACGGCGGTGGAGGAGCCCCGCTCCCACACCGCGAGCCGCGAGTCGCTCGTACATCGCGAGCAGGTCCGCCGCCACCGTACCCGCGATGGCATCGCGGTCGCGTCGGGCCGTGTCGAGGACCGCGGTCGCCTCGGCGACCGCCTGCTTGCCTTCTGCGCTCAGCCGCGCGCCCTCATCGTTCGTCTGGGCGACGAGGGCCTCCTGCGCCGCCACCTCGGACTCGATCGCTTCCAGTCGCTCCATCACATCGAGCTCGGCGTCTTCGAGCGCGCTCTTGCGGCGCTCCAGCGACGCGATCTCGTGCTCGAGACCGACGGCATCCTTCGGGTTGGTTGCTGCGGCGAGTCGATCGGCATCGCGCTTGGCGCGGGCATCGACGACCGCGACATCGGCCTCGATCCGCGACAGCTCGGCTCGTGCGTCGTCACGAACCCCGAGCAGTCGCGTGAGTTCGCCGGACTGCGTCTGGCGCTGCGCCAGCAATTCCTGCACACGGGCGGCCTGCGGTGGGTTGCTGCGCGCCTGCTCCGCCTGACGGACGCGGGCGTCGAGCTGTGCGATGTCGAGGAGCTTGCGCTGGTCGGCGGGGCTTGCGTTCACGCCTCCAACCTACCGCGCGGGACGGCGGTCGGCGTGTGCGAGCAGGAAGCGACAGTGGGCCCTGCCGGGATCGAACCGACGACATCCACGGTGTAAACGTGGCGCTCTACCAGCTGAGCTAAAGGCCCTCGGGTTCTCATCCTACGGGTGCGTCCTCGTCGGTCGCGGAGGTCGCTAGGCTGATGCACGACGCGATTGTCTCTGCTGAACAAAGCAGCACGCCTCAGAAGCCCCAGAACTGGCATGATCTGCCAGCGAACGAAAGGTCACCTGTGACTGTTCACGACCAGGACCCATACTCCCAGGGCCCCCTCGACAGCGACCCCGAAGAGACGTCAGAGTGGCAGGAGTCGCTCCAGCAGCTCGTCGATGCCAAGGGCGCAGGCCGCGGACGCGAGATCATGCTGAGCCTGCTGCAGACCTCGCACGAACTGCAGCTGAACGTCCCGCAGGTTCCGACGACCGACTACATCAACACGATCGCGCCGGAGAACGAACCGGAGTTCCCCGGCGATGAAGAGCTCGAGCGCCGCTACCGCCGCTGGATCCGCTGGAACGCCGCCGTCACCGTGCACCGCGCACAGCGTCCCGGCATCGGCGTCGGCGGGCACATCTCGACCTACGCCTCGTCGGCATCGCTGTACGAAGTCGGCTTCAATCACTTCTTCCGGGGCCTCGACCACGCAGGCGGCGGCGACCAGATTTTCATCCAGGGCCACGCCTCCCCCGGCATCTACGCGCGCTCCTTCCTCGAAGGCCGCCTCACCTCCGACCAGCTCGACGGCTTCCGCCAGGAGAAGTCGAAGGCGCCGGTCGGCATTCCGTCATACCCGCACCCACGCCTCATGCCCGAGTACTGGCAGTTCCCGACCGTCTCGATGGGTCTCGGTCCGATCAACGCCATCTACCAGGCGATGACGAACAAGTATCTGACCAACCGTGGCATCAAAGACCTGAACGACTCGCACGTGTGGGCCTTCCTCGGCGACGGCGAGATGGACGAGGTCGAGAGCCGCGGGCAGCTGCAGGTCGCCGCCAACGAGGGGCTCGACAACCTCACGTTCGTCGTCAACTGCAACCTGCAGCGACTCGACGGACCCGTGCGCGGCAACGGCAAGATCATCCAGGAACTCGAGAGCTACTTCCGCGGCGCCGGGTGGAACGTCATCAAGGTCGTCTGGGGTCGCGGCTGGGACGAACTGCTCCAGGTCGACGTGGACGGAGCGCTCGTCCACCTCATGAACACCACCCCCGACGGTGACTTCCAGACGTACCGCGCCGAAGACGGCAAGTTCATCCGCGATCACTTCTTCGGACGTGACGAGCGCACCTCCGCGATGGTCAAGGACTGGTCCGACGACGACATCTGGGGCAAGCTCCGCCGCGGTGGGCTCGACTACCAGAAGCTGTACGCGGCATACGCCGCCGCCAAGGCGCACAAGGGCCAGCCCACCGTCATCCTCGCGAAGACGATCAAGGGCTACGGCCTCGGGCACCACTTCGAGGGCCGCAACGCGACCCACCAGATGAAGAAGATGACGCTCGAAGACCTCAAGCACTTCCGCGACTCGATGCGCATCCCGATCACCGATGCACAGCTCGAAGAGAACCCCTACACGCCGCCGTACTACCACCCCGGCATGGAGGACGAGACGATCCAGTACATGGTCGACAAGCGTCGCGACCTGGGCGGCTTCCTGCCCGAGCGCCGTACGCACCACGTGCCGATCACGCTCCCCGACGACAGCGCGTACGCGTTGCCTAAGAAGGGTTCGGGCACGCAGGAGATCGCCACCACGATGGCGTTCGTCCGGCTGCTGAAGGATCTGCTCCGCGCGAAGGACTTCGGCCACCGCATCGTGCCGATCATCCCCGACGAGGCGCGCACGTTCGGCATGGACGCGTACTTCCCGACCGCGAAGATCTACAACCCGAACGGCCAGAACTACACGTCGGTCGACCGTGAACTGCTGCTCGCCTACAAGGAGAGCCCGCAAGGGCAGATCATGCACGTCGGCATCAACGAGGCCGGCGCAGTCGCCGCGTTCACGAACGTCGGCACGTCGTACGCGACGCACGGCGAGCCGCTCATCCCGGTGTACGTGTTCTATTCGATGTTCGGCTTCCAGCGCACCGGCGACGCTCAGTGGGCCGCCGGCGACCAGATGGCGCGCGGCTTCATCATCGGCGCGACAGCCGGTCGCACGACGCTGACCGGTGAGGGCCTGCAGCACGCCGACGGGCACTCGCACCTGCTCGCATCGACGAACCCGGCCACCGTCTCCTACGACCCGGCCTACGGGTACGAGATCGCCCACATCGTGCGCAGCGGCCTCGACCGCATGTACGGCGGCAACCACCCCGACCCCGACGTGATGTACTACATCACCGTCTACAACGAGCCGCTCGTGCAGCCCGCCGAGCCCGAGAACGTCGACGTCGAGGGCATCGTCCGCGGCATCCACCGCGTCTCGGTCGGCGAGGGTGAGGGGCATCGCGCCCAGATCCTCGCTTCGGGCGTGGGTGTGCCGTGGGCGATGGAGGCGCAGAAGCTGCTGCAGGACGACTGGGGCGTGACCGCTGACGTCTGGTCGGTCACCAGCTGGACCGAACTGCGCCGCGACGGCCTCGCCGCCGACGAGCACAACTTCCTGCACCCGATGGACGAACCGCGTACCGCGTACGTCACCCAGAAGCTGCAGGACACCGCGGGCCCGATCGTCGCCGTCAGCGACTTCATGCACGCCGTGCAAGACCAGATCCGCCCGTGGATGCCGCGTCGATTCGCCACGCTCGGCGCAGACGGCTTCGGCTTCTCGGACACGCGCGCCGCGGCCCGCCGGTTCTTCAAGATCGACGGCCCCTCGGTGGTCGTGCGCACCCTGCAGGCGTTGGCCGATGAGGGTGTCGTCGACCGCTCGCTCTCGGCGCAGGCGATCGAGAAGTACCGCCTGCACGACGTCACCGCGGGAACGAGCGGGAACGCCGGCGGCGAGAGCTGACCCGGCGTGCCCGAACGTCCCACCCCGGAGCAGAAGGCCGAGACGTTGGCGTGGTTGCGCCGCATCTCGGGTGACCTGGCGACAGCGACCATCAAACGGCTCGAAGACCAGCTGCCCTGGTACGCCGAGATGCCGCCGGCTCGTCGTTCCGCGGTGGGACTGGTCGCACAGGCCGGCATCACGTCTTTTATCGAGTGGTATGACGACCCGGGCGCGACGCCGTGGATCGCGGCCGACGTGTTCGCCGCGGCGCCCCGCGAACTGCTGAGAAGCGTGAGCCTGACGCAGACGCTCCAACTGATCCGCGTGACCGTCGAGGTCACCGAGGAGCGCGTGGCGGGTCGCGGCGAAGACATCCGCGAGAGCATGTTGCTGTACTCGCGGGACGTCGCCTTCGCCGCCGCTGACGTGTATGCCCGTGCAGCCGAGGCCCGAGGGCTCTGGGATGCGCGTCTGGAAGCGCTCGTGGTGGATTCAATCCTCACGGGCGAAGCCGACGAGGAACTGCCGAGCCGCATCGCGGCGCTGGGGTGGCACGGGCACGGCGAAGTCGCGGTGCTGGTCGGGACGACGCCCGCGCAGTTCGACGTCGACCAGTTGCGACGCATGGCCCGCAAGCTCGGTGTCGACGTGCTCATCGGCGTGCAGGGATCGCGGCTGGTGCTGGTGATCGGGCGTTCCGAAGCCCCCGCGGCCGACGAGGTCGCCCCGCTGCCCTTTCCCGAGATCGCACGGCGACTCGAGCCTGGATTCGGTGCCGGACACCTCGTGCTCGGCCCGGCCGTCTCGGCGCTCGTCGACGCCAGTCAGAGTGCGCGTGCAGCCCTGGCGGGTTTCGCGGTCGCGAAGGCCTGGCGCCACGCGCCACGGCCGGTCGAAGCCGACGATCTGCTGCCGGAGCGCGCGCTCGCGGGTGACCCGCTCGCGAAGACGACGCTCGTCGAGCGCATTTTCCGGCCGCTGCAGGCGCATTCGACCGATCTCGTGACGACGCTGTGGAGCTACCTCGACAACGGTCGGTCGCTCGAAGCGACGGCTCGCGAGCTGTTCGTTCACCCCAACACGGTGCGGTACCGACTCAAGCGCGTCTCGGACGTGATCGGGTGGGATGCCACGGGTCCGCGTGAGGCGCTCATCCTCCAGACCGCGCTGATCATCGGTTCGATCGGCACCGAGGTGACACGCCGACGCGCCTCACCCGTGCGCCGGCCCTGATCGCGCGCTAGCCTGAACGGCGGCGTGGCGCTGTAGGCCACGCACAAAGCATCAAGACTTTCTTGTGAGCGATCCGCCAGGAGGGGGATCGAGGTTCTTGGGAGGATGAAAAGCGTGATCATTGCCGTGTTCCCCGGTCAGGGCTCGCAGACCCCCGGGTTCCTGACCCCGTGGCTCGAAATCGACGGGGTGCGAGAGCGCCTCGAACGCTTCTCCGAGCTCTCCGAGGTGGACCTCGTCGCAGCAGGCACCGAGTGGGATGCCGACGCCATCCGCGATACGAAGGTCGCACAGCCCCTCATCGTGGCCGCGTCTCTGCTGTCGTTCGACGCCCTGGTGTCTGCGGCCGGCGCGCGTCCGGCCGGCGTCGCGGGTCACTCGGTCGGCGAGATCGCCGCACTCGCGGCGGCCGGTGTGTTCAGCGCCGAAGACGGCATGCGCCTGGTGGGCATTCGTGGTCGCGCGATGGCCGAAGCCGCTGCCATCGAGCAGACCGGCATGAGCGCCGTGCTCGGCGGCGATGAGCAGGTCGTGCTGGATCTGCTCGCCGAACTCGACCTCACGCCCGCGAACCACAACGGCGGCGGGCAGATCGTCGCCGCAGGGGCCCTGCCCTCACTCGCCCGGTTGGGCGAGCAGGCTCCCCGCGGCACCCGCGTCATTCCGCTGCAGGTTGCCGGCGCGTTCCACACGCACTACATGGCTCCAGCCGTCGACACACTGCGCGCTGCCGCGGCCGACGTCGCGGTGGCCGCACCTGCCGCGACACTCTGGACGAACCGCGACGGATCGACGGTTGACGATGGCCGCTCCGCGGTCGACTTGCTTGTCGCGCAGGTGGCTTCCCCCGTTCGATGGGACCTCTGCATGCAGTCCTTCGCGGGCGCCGGCGTCACCGGCATCGTCGAACTCGCGCCGGCGGGGACGCTCACCGGTCTCGCCAAGCGCGCGCTGCGCGGCATTCCCACCGTCGCCGTCAAGAGCCCCGAAGACCTCGAGGCCGCTGCGGCACTGCTGACAGGAGGCGACGCATGAGCGTCACGCTCACGCAGGCCACCGGGCCCGCCCACACCCGCATCTATTCGTACGGCGCTGCGCGCGGCGAGCACTTCGTGCCGAACGATGATCTCGTCGGCCCGATCGACTCGAGCGACGAGTGGATCCGCCAGCGCACGGGTATCGTGACCCGCACCCGTGCCGGCGCCGACGTCGACGCGATCGACCTCGCGACGACGGCCGCCGCGGAGGCCATCGAGCGGGCCGGTGTCGTGCCCTCCCAGGTCGACGCCGTCATCGTCGCGACGATCTCGAACCCCAAGCAGACGCCGTCCGTCTCGGCGATCGTGGCCGACCGGATCGGGGCGAACCCTGCGGCCGCCTACGACGTGAACGCCGCGTGCGCAGGCTTCGCGTACGGCGTCGCGCAGGCGGACGCGCTCATCCGCTCCGGCGCCGCAACGTATGCGGTCGTCGTGGGGACCGAGAAGCTCAGCGACATCGTCGACCCCGCCGACCGATCCATCTCGTTCCTGCTCGGTGACGGCGCCGGCGCTGTGGTCGTCGGGCCGAGCGATTTCCCCGGGATCGGTCCGACGGTCTGGGGATCGGACGGCTCGAAGGCCGATGCCGTCGGCATGAACCACACGCTCACCGAATTCCGCGACGGTGCAGCGCCGTGGCCCACGCTCCGGCAGGAGGGGCCGACCGTGTTCCGCTGGGCGGTGTGGGAGATGGTCAAGGTCGCCCGCCGCGCCCTCGAGGCTGCCGGTGTCAAGGCGTCGGACCTGGCCGCGTTCGTGCCACACCAGGCGAACATGCGCATCATCGACGAGTTCGCCAAGCAGCTGGGTCTGCCCGAATCGGTCGCGATCGGCCGCGACATCGAGACCACGGGCAACACCTCGGCCGCCTCGATCCCACTGGCCACGCACCGACTGCTCGAGGAGCGTCCCGAACTCAGCGGCGGACTCGCGTTGCAGATCGGGTTCGGCGCAGGCCTCGTCTTCGGGGCGCAGGTCGTGGTTCTGCCCTGACCGGCGCAGATCCCGGCTGCACACGTACCCCGCACCTAAACTGAATCTCGGCCCGCCCGGGCCGGCGAACCACTGGAAACAAGGAGAACACCATGGCATTCACCAACGACGAGGTCCTCGCTGGGCTCGCCGAGCTGATCACCGACGAGACGGGCATCTCGGCCGACGAGGTCGCGCTCGAGAAGTCGTTCACCGACGACCTCGACATCGACTCGATCTCGATGATGACGATCGTCGTCAACGCTGAAGAGAAGTTCGGCGTCACCATCCCCGACGAAGAGGTCAAGAACCTGAAGACCGTCGGCGACGCCGTCACCTTCATCACGTCGAACCAGGCGTAAGCCCCATGTCGGTGGGGGCGGCACCGCCCCCACCGGAAGACCAACGAGGACACCCATGAGCAGCACACCGCGAATCGTCGTCACCGGAATCGGCGCGAGCTCCCCCATCGGCGGCACCGCCGCAGAGAGCTGGGAGGCGCTGCTGGCCGGTGAGTCCGGCGCGAGCACGCTCGAGCACGACTGGGTCGAGCAGTACCAGCTGCCCGTCACGTTCGCCGCGCAGGCGAAGGTGCGCCCCGATACGGTGCTGGAGCGCCCGGTCGCCAAGCGCCTCGATCCGTCGTCGCAGTTCGCGCTGGTCGCGGCATTGGAGGCGTGGGCGGATGCCGGCGCCCCCGAGGTCGATCCGGAACGCCTCGGTGTTGATTTCGCGACGGGCATCGGCGGTCTCTGGACGCTCCTGGATGCCTGGGACACCCTGCGCGAGAAGGGGCCGCGGCGGGTGCTGCCCATGACGGTCCCCATGCTCATGCCCAACTCCGCGGCGGGCAACCTCTCGCTGCACTTCGGTGCGCGTGCCTATGCACGCACCGTCGCGAGCGCATGCGCGTCGAGCACGGAGTCGATCGTCAACGCGGTCGAACACCTGCGCGACGGCCTCGCAGACGTCGTGATCGCCGGTGGCACCGAGTCGGTCATCCACCCGGTCACCATCGCCTCGTTCGCGTCGATGCAGGCGCTGTCCAAGCGCAACGACTCCCCCGAGACGGCATCCCGTCCGGGCGACATCACCCGTGACGGATTTGTCATGGGTGAGGGCGCCGCGGTGCTCATCATGGAGACCGACGCGCACGCGAAGGCTCGCGGAGCCAGGATCTATGCAGAGGTCGTGGGTGGCGGCGTGACCGCCGACTCGTACCACATCACGGCCAACGATCCCGAGGGCACCGGCGCGGCCCGTGCCGTGCGCACGGCGCTCGAGATGGCCGGTCGGTCGGCCGACGAGGTGACGCACATCAATGCGCACGCGACGTCGACCCCGGTCGGCGACCCGAACGAGTACGTGGCCCTCAAGAGCGTCTTCGGCGCTCGGATCGACGAGATCCCGGTCTCGGCGACCAAGGCGTCGACGGGACACCTGCTGGGCGGCACCGGCGCGCTGGAGGCGATCTTCACGATCCTCGCACTGCAGAACCGCATCGCACCGCCAACGATCAACCTCACCGAGCAGGATCCGGCCGTGCCGTTCCGTCTGTCGGGCGAGCCGACGCCGCTCGGTGCCGGCGACCAACTGGCGATCAGCAACTCGTTCGGCTTCGGCGGGCACAACGCCGTCGCCGCTTTCGCATCGGTCTGAATCGCCGCACATACGTCAAGACGCCCCCGGGAAGCCGACCGGGGGCGTCTTTCGTGTCAGGCGGGTGATGCGCGCTCCCCGTCCCCGGGAAGCCCTTCCGAGGCTGGGTACCGGCGCTCTCACGCCGCCTGAAGTCTGTGGGGTGTCCGTTCGCGTCAGCCCACCTTGTGCAGCCAGACGACCGGTGCGTCGTCGCTTGCGTGCCGGAAGGGTTCGAGTTCTTCGTCCCACGCCGCGCCGAGTGCGACATCGAGCTCGCGCTGCAGTTCGAACGCGTCGCCGGCGGCGATCTCCATCGCGTAGCGGATGCGGTCCTCGCCGATGACGACGTTGCCCGCGGTGTCGGTCTGCGCGAAGTGGATGCCGAGGCCGGGGGTGTGCATCCAGCGGCCGCCGTCACTGCGAGGCGTCGGGTCCTCGCTCACCTCGAAGCGCAGGTGCTCCCACCCGCGGATCGCGGTCGCGAGCGCCGCGCCGGTGCCGGCGGGGCCCTCCCAGTAGAACTCGGTGCGCCGGCTGCCGTCGAGGACGGGCTGATCGGTCCAGTCGAAGTTGACGGCCTGCCCGAGGGCACGACCGGCAGCCCACTCCAGGTGTGGGCACAACGCGCGTGGCGCAGAGTGAATGAGGATCACTCCACGCGCCTGAGGTGTCGCCATCATCTCTCCGTTTCATCAGGTACGTCTTCCCCTACGACCTGGTGCCGGAGTGCGGCGGGATATGCGGTTGTGGCTCAAGTATCGCCCATGGGCCGGGCGAATCACAAGCCTGTCATTCGGCGCGTCGCGCCTGTCGGACATGTTGTAGGGCGGGTGGGACTTGAACCCACGATCGTCGGGTTATGAGCCCGCTGCCTTGACCAGCTTGGCCACCGCCCCCTGCGGCATCGAGCCTACCGTTTGGAGCGCCGCGGTCCGAGATGCGGGCCGATCTCGTGGTCGTCGTCGACGGGCGGGTTCGGCCACACTTTCGACACAGCTTCGGTGATGCGGATCGCTCCGGTCTTCGGCGATGACTCGTCCACCGGCGCATCGGTTGCATCGGCGGGGGTGCCGCTCCCCCGCACGATCGGCAGATCCTGACTGTCGCTGACGATCTGCGGATGATGGCGGGCGAGTTGATACACGCCGAAGGTGGCGATGGCACCGGCGATCATGAAGCCGATGTATGCGCCGAACGGCGCATACCGCGCCTCGCCGAGCACGGCGAGGCCGATGACGATCGCCACGATGGGATCGATGACCGTGAGGCCGGCGATGACGAGGTCGGGGGGGCCGGAGGCGTACGCGTTCTGCACGAAGTACGCGCCGATACCGGTGCCGGTCAGCAGCGCGAGCAGACACAGCAGCGTGAGCCATTCGAAGTCCCCGGACTGCACACGGCTGATGACGATCTTCGCGAGGGTGGCGACGAAGCCGTAGACGATGCCCGCAGCGACGATGTAGAAGAGCGCCTTCATGCGGTGGCGCAGCCAGATCCACAGGCCGGTCAGCACGACCATGACGGCGGCGAGGATGACGAGCACGGTGATCAACTGCGCGTCCGAGACCGGGCGCTCCGTGGCGTACAGTGCCGCGACCGTGACGAACACGAGGATCCCGCCCACGCACAGCCCGATGGCGGTGATCGATCTGCGCGTCGGACGGTGGCCGGTGATCCGTGCGTTGAGGAGCGTCGTGATGACGAGCGAGATGGCGCCCAGCGGTTGCACGAGGATCAGCGGCGCGAACGACAGCGCAGACAACTGGCAGACGATCGCAAGCCCCAGCATCGCCGTCCCCGCGACCCACGAGGGGCGTCGGATGAGTCGGACGAGTTGACCGCCGGACAGGCCTGCGCCCCCCGAAGCGCGGGATTCGGCTTCCACTTTCTGCACGCCGCGGTGCTGGTACTGCGCGCCGAACGACATGAAGACCGCGCCGAGCAGCGCCAGCGGAATGCCGATGAGGATGCCGGGGTCGGCGAAGACGCCGACCAGCTCATCGGTGAGCTGATCCAGGTCGTCGATCACGTGCTCGACCCCGCGCGCCCATTCCACTCCTCGACCCTAACGGCACACCCGCCTGGATTAGGCTCAGGACGTGGCAGTTCTCCCGATCCGCATCATGGGCGATCCCGTCCTCCATTCCGTCGCCGCCGAGGTCGAAGACATCACGGACGACATCCGTACGCTCGTCTCCGACATGTTCGAGACGATGGATGCCGCGCCCGGCGTCGGTCTGGCCGCCCCCCAAGTGGGCGTGGGCCTGCGGATCTACACGTACAACTACGAGGACGATGAAGGTGCGCCGTGGCGCGGCGTCATCATCAATCCGAAGCTCTGGATGCGACCGCTCGAGCCCGGCGCCCCGGACCCCGACGAGGAGTCCGAGGGCTGCCTGTCGTTCCCTGGCGAGCGGTTCGGGCTGCGACGGTCCGACGAGGTGCTCGTCACGGGCACCGACCTCGACGGCGAACCCGTCGAGATCCAGGTGACCGGGTGGCGCGCGCGCATCATGCAGCACGAGTTCGACCACCTCGACGGCATCCTGTACATCGATCGGCTCGACGACGGCGACTGGAAGACCGTGCAGAAGATCGCACGCAAGCGCGGGTGGGGTCGCCCCGGTTCGAGTTGGATGCCGGGCGTCGACGCTTTCGAAGCCTGACTGCGATGTCGACCCGCACTCGCACCTCCGCGATCGCCGCGCTGGTCGGCTGTGCAGTGTGTGCGGGCGTCGTCGCCGTGAGCGCCCTGGCGGCGCCGGTGTGGATCACCTCGATGCCGAATCCGACACCGGCCGAGCAACCGCGTGCCACCGACGCACCCGATGTGCAGACCCCACCATCCGACCCGATCGACCTGCCGGCCGCATCCGACGGCGGCGTCGGCGACGGAACGCTGGGCGTCGTCGGGCTGATCCTCGTGGTGCTGATGTGCATCGCGGTCGTGCTCGCGATCGCACGAGCGGCGCGAATTCTCGCCTCCAGGCAGGCCCCTGAGCCGATCGATGGCGTGATCGTGCAGTCGACGGTCGACGTCGGCCAGGTGCAGGACGTGCTGCGGCACGCGCAGGAACGGATCATGACCGACGATGACCCGAACATCGCCGTCATCCGATGCTGGGAGTCGCTCGAGGCGCTCGGCGCCTCGGCGGGCGTGCCGCGATCCGAGAGCGAGACCGCTTCGGAGTACGTCATCGGCATCCTCGCCGCCATGGACGTGCCGCGCGCGCCCGCGGAGCAACTCGCGCGACTCTACGGTCGGGCACTCTTCTCGTCGGAGCGGCTCGACGCGCGCGCCGTCGACGACGCGCGCGAGTGCGTCACGCGCATTGCGACCGCCATCAGCGCGACCCGGGCAGGTTCCGCGTGAAGGTGAGGGTGATACGGATGCCGCTGATCGCGTGCGCGGTTGGGGGTGCGATCGGCGCTCTGGTGTCGCTGTTGCTCGGGCAGCTCGGCGTGGGGGTCCCGCCCGCGCTGTGGATCGGTGGCGGCGTGTGCACGGGGTTGGCGTGGTGGGTGATTCGGCGATCCGGCATCCGTGCCGACGACGGTCCCCTCGACGAACCGGTTGCGCACCGAGCGGGCGTGGTGGGGCTCGCCGACCGGCGTACCCGCGTGCTCGAAGCGCAGGTGCGCGGCGCGCAGCCCGGGGTCGGCACGACGACCGGCGCCCTCCACGCCACCATCGGCGAGCTCGCCCGGCAGCGAGCCGGTGCGGGAACCTATCCGCCGAACCTCGAGCGCTATCTGCGTGCAGCGCCGCGCACCGTCGACCGCAGGCATCTGCGGATGATCCTCAAGGAGCTGAGCAGCCTGTGACAGGAATGAACGCAGCGGAATCGGTGACCGAAGCCGGGGCACGATGCCGGCAGGTGCTCGACGAGGTCGAGCGGGCAGTCGTGGGCAAACG
This sequence comes from Microbacterium sp. bgisy189, assembly GCF_057707225.1. NCBI lineage: Bacteria > Bacillati > Actinomycetota > Actinomycetes > Micrococcales > Microbacteriaceae > Microbacterium > Microbacterium sp. bgisy189. The sequence continues at coordinate 186,847 of NZ_JBYIPT010000004.1, forward strand.
CGACGCCCTCTCGCTCGTGCTGACCGCCGTGGTCGCCGGCGGCCACGTGCTCTTGGAGGACTTTCCCGGACTGGGTAAGACCCTCGCCGCGCGCAGTTTCGCGCAGGCCCTCGGCCTGCCGTTCCGTCGCGCGCAGTTCACGCCAGATCAGCTGCCTGCTGATCTCACCGGCAGCTACGTGTTCGACCAGACCCGATCGGAGTTCGTGTTCCGCCCCGGTCCGCTGTTCGCGGGGTTCCTGCTGGCCGACGAGATCAACCGCACGCCACCGAAGACGCAGGCGGCACTGCTGGAGGCCATGCAGGAGCGTCAGGTGACCGTCGAGGGGCATACGCACCGGTTGCCCCGACCGTTCCATGTGATGGCGACCGCGAACCCGATCGAGACGGAGGGGACCTATCCCCTGCCTGAAGCGCAGCTCGATCGGTTCTTGCTGCGCCTGCGATTCGGGTACCCCACCGAGGCGGAAGAATGGCAGATCCTCGAACGCCGCATCGCGCGGCGCACCGACGAGATCGCGGTCGCCCAGGTGCTCGACACCGAAAGTCTGATGGCCGTGCAGCAGGCCGCTGAGGACGTCTTCGTCCACCCCGCCGTCGGCCGCTACGCGGTCGCCGTCACCGCGGCGACCCGGGAAGAGTCGGCGACGCTCGTGGGCGCGTCTCCCCGCGGCAGCCTCGCCCCGCTGACCTGCGCGCGCGCCCGCGCGCTCATCGACGGCCGCGCCTTTGTGACCCCGGAAGACATCAAGGCGCTCGCTGAGCCTGCACTGGCGCATCGTGTGACCATCCGCCCCGAACTGTGGCTCAGCGGTGTGACGGGCGAGCAGGTCGTCCGCGGCGCGGTCGCGCGGGTGCCCGTGCCCGCCGAATACCTCCCCCACACATGACCTTCTTCCCGACGACCTCGCTCGTGCGCGCTGTGCTGTTGGCTGCAGGCACCACGGTGCTGGCCGTCGTCACCGGACGCGGTGAACTCGCCGTGCTGGCCGCCCCGTTCGTCGTGTGGAGCGTCATGGGCCTGTTGCGTCGTCCCCGGCCGGGCGGCCCGCCGCACATCGAGGTCTCGACGCGACAGGTGCGCTCCGGGGAGGCGGTGGGCGTGACAGCGACCGCCACAGGGCACGTCGTGGATCTGTCGCTGCCGATGTCGGGCGCGGTCGACAATTCGCCGGTCTGGGGCGCTGCGTGCGACGCCGACACCGTCAGCGTGGCGGTGCGCCCGCGCAGATGGGGACGCCTCGACCTCGGTGCGGCGGAGGTGTCGGTGACCGATCCGTGGGGCATGTGGAGCACACGGGATCGGCATCCGCTCGGCACCGTCGACGTCTCGCCCGCGGCGGCGGTGCCGGGACGCGGCGATGATATTCCGCATCCGATCGGACTCGCCGGCCTGCACCGCTCGCGGCGACCCGGTGACGGCAGCAGCCTCGCAGACATCCGGCAGTACCAGCCCGGCGACCGACTCAACCAGATCAATTGGCGGGTCACGGCACGCACCGGTGCGCTGCACACCAACACGACGACCGCAGACCGCGACACCGATGTGCTCATCATGCTCGACACCCTCGAGGATGCCGTGGACCCGACGACGGAGGCATCGAGCCTCGACGCGACCGTGGTGGCCGCCGCATCGCTCGCGGAACACTACCTGCGCCTCGGCGACCGGGTCGCGGTGCACGACCTCGGTTCGCTCGTGGGGCCGCTCCCCGCTCGCGCCGGCGCGCGCCAGCATGCGGCGCTCACCGCGCGTCTGGCCGCGGTCGACACCGACGGCATGGTCCACGGCGCTTTCCACCGTGTCGCCCACCTGCGGCCGGGCACGTTCGCGGTCGTGTGCTCACCTCTCCTCGACGAACGGGTCCTCACCGAGATCGCGACCGTGGCGCGCCGGGGAGCGACCGTCCTCGTCGTCGACACCCTCCCGGCCGCGTTGGGCAGCACGGACGGGTGGCGGGCACGCGGCGGTGTGTGGCGGAATCTGCTGGGCAGTGACGCGCAGTCCTCGCTGCGGGCAGAGGCCTGGGTCCTGCGGCGTTTGGAGCGCGACGTCGCAGTCGCGAAACTGCGCGACGTCGGCATCCCGGTCGCGCCTTGGCGTGGGATCGACGGCGTTGCAGCGCTGGCGGCATCGCTCGCCGTGCAGCGTCCCGTCGTGCGGACGGCGGGCCGATGAGCGATCTGTCCCAGATGATCGTCGATGTCGTCGACGCCGCCCGACGCCGTCCGGCCTCCCATTGGGCTGCGCGCGCGGCGATGGCGTGCAGCGGTGCAGCGGCGCAGCTGTGGCTCGTCGTCGCGACCGGTGATGCGCTCTGGTCGGTGGCGGCCGGGCTCGCGATCGCCCTCGGCGTGTGCTTTCCGCGATCGATCCTCCCGCTGCTTGCAGCCGGAGTCATCATCGCCGAAGCGGCGGTCACCGGGTTGGGGGCGCTCTGGCTCGCGCCCGTCGCCGTGCTGCTGTCGCTCTGGCACGCGTGCGCGACGGTGCTGTCGATGGGCAGGCCGTGGGCGCGGGTCGGCGTACGGGTGCGTCGCGCGTTCCTGATCCCCACGGCCATGACGGCCGCGGCTGTCCTGCTCATCGCCGCGATCGCCGCGCTCACGGCGGGTGTCGCGCTCCCCGAAGCGGCGCCGATCAGCCTGTTGACCGTGCTGCTCCTGCTGGTCGGCGCGGCGCTCATCCTCTGGCCCGCTGTCGAAGACGGGCAGGGTGGTGGCACATGAAGAACGGCCCCGAGGTGGAGCTCGGAGCCGTTGCGCTCCCCGGCTTGGACTCGAACCAAGAACCTATCGGTTAACAGCCGATTGCTCTGCCAATTGAGCTACCGAGGATCAGTCACCCCCGCGAGGGCAACCAGACGATCATAGCAAAGCTCAGGGCGTGCTCGTGACCTCGGTACCCACCGGCGGCGCGTCCCCGGGCGTCCATTGCAGCCCGTCGACACCGTGGCCGAACGCCACCGGATGGCCACTGCGAAGCACGAGCACATCGGCCTCGAGTTCGTCGATCGCTTCGCGGTCGCTCGTGATCATCAGCAGCGCCATCGGACGCTCATGCATGCGCCGCGCGAGCGCGCCGCGCACCGTCGCGCGCACTTCCGGGTCGAGGTTCGCGAACGGTTCGTCGGCGACGAGCACCTGCGGGTCGAGCACGAGTGCGCGCGCCAGCGCGACACGCTGCCGCATGCCCGCGCTCAGCTCGTACGGGTATTTCGGGGCCGCGCCGAGCGGCAGCTCGAGCTCGTCGAGCAGGCCCGCGACGCGAACCGCAAGCGCGCGACGGTTGACCGTGCGGTCGCGAGCGGTGATCGGCTCGCCGATGACGTCGGCGACTGTCAGCCTGGCAGGCAGCGCCGCCCCAGCACCCTGCGCGAGCCGGCCGGTCAGGTACTCGCGGACCCGCAGCGACCGTCCGCGCTTGTGCACAGGGATGCCGGCGACCCGTGCCGAACCACCGGCCACGACGAGCCCACGCTCGGCGCCGCCGCCGAGGATCGAGGCGAGAGAGGACTTGCCCGACCCGGTGCCGCCCATGACCGCCAGCGCGTCGCCGTATCGCAGGGTGATGCTCACACCCTCGATCACGCGCTCTCCCGCCCGCGCGAGGGACAGGTCGTCGCACTGGATCGCGACGGCCCCCGCCTCGGGAGTGGAGATCGGCGCACGCATGCGGTTCATCCTGCCTGGTCGACCGGGCGGACGCTACTGCGCCTCGGCCAGCGCGCGCCGCTGCTGGTCGAGATCGCGGATCTCGAGGCCGATGCGGCGCACCTCATCGAAGTCCGTCGACGCGCGACGCTGCGCACTCATCAGATCTGCCTTGCGACGCTCCAGGGCGCGCATCCGAAGGCGTCGCGCGAGAGACTTCGTCGAAGCGCGAGCCTCCTCTTCGGTCAACGCCGGGAACGCGCCGGTGAGCAGTTCTGCGGCAAGGGAGCGGTACGGCTCCCGTGTCGTGTCGATCACCGTGGAGGTCCAGCCGACGCGGGAGCGGTCGCCCGCCTCGACGATCGCCTGGCGGACCGCGTCGAGCGCGGGATGGAGCATGGTCAGCGACAGTGCGGCATCCACCTCGACGGCGTCGACGACGTGCCCGTACTGCAAGATGCCCATCAGCGCATCGCGTTCGAGCCCGACGTCGACCGAGCGCGGGAGCGAGGCGAGGGTGACACGGACGGCCGGCTCGCCCTGCTGGTCGCCTGCTTCCGGTGCCGGGTGGGCGCCGTCGCTCGTGTCGTTCGTGCGGGCAGCGGCGCGGGTCACGGCGCGGTGCACGTCGCGCAGGTCTTCGCCCAGTCGCCGGGCGAGAACACGCTCGTAGCCGGTGCGGATGCCGTGGTCGCGGATCTCGGCGACGATCGGCGCGGCGTGGGTGAGCGCGGAGAAGCGACCCTCCACCGAGTTGAGATCGAAGCCGGCGAGACGCTGGTCGATGACGAACTCGAACAGCGGCGACTTCATGTCGATCATGGCGCGCACAGCGCCGTCGCCCTTGCCGAGCCGCAGATCGCAGGGGTCGAGACCGTCCGGACCGACGGCGACGTAGCTCTGCAGGTTCGAACCGCGCGCTTCGGCGAACGCGCGGACAGCGGCCTTCTGGCCTGCGGCATCCGGGTCGAAGGTGAAGATGATCTCGCCGGACGCCTCCTGCCCCACGATGCGGCCGACCGCCTTCATGTGGTCGGCGCCGAAGGCCGTGCCACAGGTCGCGATCGCCGTGGTCACGCCGGCGAGGTGGCACGCCATAACGTCGGTGTAGCCCTCGACCACGACGACGCGGTGGTCGCGCGAGATGGCCTTCTTCGCAAGGTCGAGGCCGTAGAGCACGGTCGCCTTCTTGTAGATCGCGGTCTCGGGGGTGTTCAGATACTTCGGGCCGTTGTCGTCGTCGAACAGTCGCCGCGCGCCGAAGCCGATCGTCTGCCCCGTGATGTCGCGGATCGGCCAGACGACCCGGCCACGGAAGCGGTCGTACACACCGCGCTGACCCTGTGAGACGAGCCCGGCCGCGGTGAGTTCTTCGTCGGTGAACCCCTGTGCACGCATCGCGTGGTGCAGGTTGTTCCAGCCCTTCGGCGCGTAGCCGATGCCGAAATGCGCTGCCGCGCCGGCGTCGAACCCGCGCTCCCCGAGAAAGCGACGACCGGCATCGGCTTCGGGGCTCGACAGCTGCCCGCGGTACCACTCGGCGGCGGCGGTGTTGGCCTGGTAGAGCCGGGTGCGGCCGCTCGTCTCGGGCGCCGCTCCCCCGTCTTCGTAGTGCACCTGGTAGCCGATGCGCGCGGCCAGCCGCTCCACCGCCTCGGTGAACGAGAGGTGGTCCATCGCGCGCAGGAACGAGTACACGTCGCCGGACTCGCCGCATCCGAAGCAGTGGTAGTACCCGACCTGGGGGCGCACATTGAAGCTGGGGCTGCGCTCGTCGTGGAACGGGCACAGGCCCTTCATCGATCCGACGCCCGCCGTCTTCAGCGCGACACGCTCTCCGATGATGTCGGCGATGTTCGTGCGCGCCTTGACCTCGTCGACGTCGGCCTGCCGGATGCGGGGCATTACAGCCCCTCGATCGGCTCGGGCAGTGCGAACGCGTTGGATGTGATCACCCTGGCATCCGAAGACCACAAGCCCAGTTCGCGCAGGTCGACGGGGCCGATCAGGCGCCCGTGCCATTCGATCGCGAAGCGGTCGGTGAGGCTCGCGACCTGGTCGACGATGACGCGCTTGCGGGCGGCGTCGGTCTCGGCGAGGGCGAAGTCCTCGGCGTGCAGCGCATCGAGGTGCTCGGGGTGGGCCAGCAGGGCCGACGCGAGCCGCTTGAGCACGCGCCGCTGTTCCTTGTACAGCCCCTTGCGCCCCTCGATCGTCACGACGAACGCGCCGATGATGCCCTTCAGCACGGCCATCTCGACCTCGATGACGCGGGGCACGATGACTCGCCCGGCGTAACGGGTGAGGACGGGGCTCGCGTAGTGCTCGCGGGTCGCTGCGGTCGCGGCGCGCGCGAACCGGCCGATGAGATCGCTCGTGAGGTTCTTCAGGCGCGCGACGGCGGCCCGCGTGCCGTCGAAGGACGTGAGCCACTCGGGCAGCTGCGACAGCCGGTACAACGCGTCGGCGAGTTCGTCGCGGGTGTAGTCGTACCCGACCCACGCCTGGATCGCCGTCAGCAGTGCTTCGCGTTCGCGCGGATCGGCGAGGCGGCGTGGGTCGAGGTAGCCGTTGAGCATCGCATCCTCGACGTCGTGCACCGAGTAGGCGATGTCGTCGGAGAGATCCATGACCTCGGCTTCGATGCAGCGCACGCGTCCCGGCGCGTCGGCGCGCAGCCAGGCGAACACCGCCTCGTCTTCGGGATACACGCCGAACTTGAGCCGTCCGCCGGGATCGGGAACAGGATTGTCGACCGTCCACGGGTACTTGCAGGTGGCGTCCAGGCTCGCCCGCGTGAGGTTCAAGCCGAAACTGGCGCCGTCATCGTCGATGACCTTCGCCTCGAGACGGGTGAGGATGCGGAGTGTCTGCGCATTGCCCTCGAACCCGCCGATGTCTTCGGCCCATTCGTTGAGGGCCCGCTCGCCGTTGTGTCCGAACGGCGGATGCCCCAGGTCGTGACTCAGGCACGCCGTGTCGACGACGTCGGGGGCGAGCTCGAGCGCGATCGCGAGCTCGCGGCCGACCTGTGCGACCTCGAGCGAGTGCGTGAGCCGGTTGCGCGCGAAATCCGCGGGACTCGCCGGGCTCAGCACCTGCGTCTTCGAGCCGAGGCGGCGCAGCGCCGCCGAGTGCAGCACGCGGGCGCGATCGCGCGCGAAGCTGTCGCGCTGGGAACGGTGCCGCTCGGGGTGGAATCGCTCGGCGTCGTGATCGGTGTATCCGTGCGGGCGGCCCGCTGCGACACCGACGCCGCTGGCGAGCTCAACCGCCACTGTGGTCCAGTTCGGCATCGGCGAGGGCGCAGGTGGCATCTTCGCCGAGGTCACGGGAATCCAGCCACCCGTCGGGCAGGGCGGGGCGCTTCGGGCTGCCGGCCCGGCCGCGCTGGCCCTCGGCGGCGGCGCCCGGGTACGGCGCGGTGAGGTCCATCTCGCCGACCAGGTCGTCGATCTCGGCAAGGCTCGACACCGTCGCCAGTCGTGCGCGCAGGTCGCCGCCGACCGGATACCCCTTGAAGTACCAGGCGACGTGCTTGCGGATGTCGCGGCAGCCGCGGTCCTCGCTCTCGAAGAATTCGACGAGCAGCTCTGCGTGGCGGCGGAACGCACGCGCGACGAACGCGAGGTCCGCGTCGACGGGTTCCCCGGGGGCCGCGTCCGCGCCGCCGAGCGCACGCGCCAGGTCGCCGAACAGCCACGGACGACCGAGGCATCCGCGCCCGACGACGACGCCGTCGCAGCCTGTCTCGGACATCATGCGCACCGCGTCGTCGGCCGACCAGATGTCGCCGTTGCCGAGCACCGGCACCGAGGTGACCGCCTCCTTGAGCTTCGCGATCGCGTCCCAGTCGGCCGAGCCGGAGTAGAACTCTGCTGCCGTGCGGGCGTGCAGGGCGACGGCGGCCACACCGGCATCCTCGGCGATGCGGCCGGCATCCAGGTAGGTGAGGTGGTCGGCATCGATGCCCTTGCGCATCTTGATCGTCAGCGGAATGTGCTCCGCCGCGCGCGCGGCGCGGGTGACGATGTCGCGGAACAGTCCGGTCTTCCACGGCAGTGCCGAGCCGCCGCCCTTGCGGGTCACCTTCGGGACGGGGCAGCCGAAGTTCAGATCGATGTGGTCGGCGTGATCCTCTTCGACGAGGATGCGCACGGCCGCCTCGACAGTGGCCGGGTCGACGCCGTACAGCTGGATGCTTCGCGGTGTCTCGGACTCGTGATGGCGGATGAGGCGCAGCGTGGTCTGGTTGCGTTCGACGAGCGCGCGCGTCGTGATCATTTCGGACACGTACAGGCCGGCGCCGTATTCGCGGCACAGCCGTCGGAACGCGGTGTTCGTGATGCCCGCCATCGGGGCGAGCACGACGGGCGCGTCGAGGGTGAGCGGGCCGATGCGCAGCGGGCGCACAGCGGTGGCGGGGGTGGTCACCCGACCATTCTCCCAGAAGCGCACCGCGCGGGGCGGAACCGGCATAGCCTGGGGATGTGAGCGAATCGACCGAAGACCTGCGCAGCATCCCCTTCCGCACCGCCGACGGTGCCGAGACGACCCTCGGGGGCGTCGCAGACGGCGCGATCCTGGTCGTCAACGTCGCCAGCAAGTGCGGCCTGACCCCCCAGTACGAGCAACTCGAGCAGCTGCAGCGCACCTATGGCGAGAAAGGGCTGACGATCGTCGGCTTCCCCTGCAACCAGTTCATGGGTCAGGAGCCGGGCTCGATGGACGAGATCCTCGAGTACTGCTCGGTCACCTGGGGTGTGAGCTTTCCGATCATGGACAAGGTGCGCGTGAACGGCTCGCACGCGGCCCCGCTGTACAAGGCGCTGAAGAAGACGAAGAACGTCGAGGGTGCAAAGGGGCCGATCCAGTGGAACTTCGAGAAGTTCCTCATCACGCCGTCGGGTGAGGTGCACCGGTTCCGACCGAAGACCACGCCCGACGCGCCGGAAGTCGTCGCGGCGATTGAGGCCGCCCTGGCCTGATCGGCATCGTGCAGTGATGGCACCGAGGAAGGCGCGTCGCCGACGGATCCTGATCTGGGTCGTCGCCACGCTGCTCGTCGTCCTGATCGGCGGACACGTCGCGGCGGCGTGGGGCATGTCGGATCAAGTCGCCGCCGAACTGGACGTGATCGACAGGCCGCCGACGGCGACCGATCCGGAGCAGGCGCTCGGACTGCCGTTCGAAACCGTGCACTACGACGCGCCGCTGGGCCCGACACCGGCGTGGGTGGTTCCCGGTGCGGCACCGGACGACTGGGTGGTGCTCGTCCACGGCCGGGCCGGTGCACCCGAGGACTGGATGGCGCAGATCGACACGATCCACGACGCCGGTTACACGTCGATGACGATCACCTATCGCAATGATGCCGGCGCACCATCCGCGCCCGATCGCCGGTACGGGATGGGTGCCACGGAGGGTGAGGATGTCACCGCGGCCGTCGACTATGCGGTGGCGAACGGGGCGACAAGAGTCGTGCTCATGGGCGTCTCGCTCGGCGGAGCGGCGGTGATGAGCTCCCTGCGTGACGGCGCGGACCCGGCGGTGTCGGCGGTCGTACTCGATTCGCCGATCCTCGACTTCTCGGATGCCGTCGACGCCGGCGCAGATCGGCTCGGTGTCTGGATTCCGCCGACGGTCCTGTGGCTGGGCAAGCAGGTCACGTCGTGGCGCACCGGGTTGGATTGGCAGCAGGTGGATTACCTGGAGCCGACGGACCCGCTCGTGATGCCGGCGCTGGTCATGCACGGCACATCAGACGACATGGTCCCGATCACGCAGAGCAGGGAGCTCGCGGCGCGGCATCCCGATCTCGTCACGCTGGTTGAGACCCCGACCGAGCATGCCGATGCATGGGCGTATGATCCGGACGCGTACGACGCGGCCCTTCTTGGATTCCTCGGGCAGGTGTTCTGACCGGGTCGGCCCCTCAGCCGGCGCGGTGCTCCGCCCACACTTGACGGGCGATCTGCGTGAACGCTTCGGCCGGCTGCGCACCCGAGACGCCGTACTTGCCGTCGATGACGAAGAACGGCACGCCGTTGATCCCGAATTGGCGTGCCTGATCCTGATCGGCGCGCACGGCGTCGAGATACCGGCCGTCGTCGAGCGCCGTGCGCGCGGCATCGGCATCCAATCCCGCCTCGCCCGCCAGGGCAGCGAGGTCTTCGACGCGGCCGACGTGGCGTCCTTCGGTGAAATACGCGGCCATGAGGCGTTCGGCCATCTCGTGCTGGCGACCCTGCTCCTTCGCGAAATGGAGGAGCTCGTGCGCCTTGACGGTGTTGGTGTGCTTGAGCAGATCGAAGCGGTACTCGAGACCCGCCTCGCGCGCCTTGCCGGTGACGGTCTCGAGCATCTGCCCGACCTGTTCGCGCGGCATCCCCTTGTGCCCCGCCAGGAAGTCGACCTCATCGCCGTCGAAATCGACGGGGGTGTCGGGCGACAGCTCGAACGAGTGGTACGTCACCTCCACGACGGGTGCGTCGTCATCGGCGGCTGCCGCGGCGAGTCCGTTCTCGAGGTTGCGCTTGCCGATGTAGCACCAGGGGCAGGCGATGTCACTCCACACGTCGATCTTGATGGCATCCGTCACACCGGATGCAACCGCTCGCCCGGGCGGATCTATTCCGTCGTCGGCGCGTCGACGGCGCCGCCGAAGCGGCGATCGCGATCGAGGTAGAGCTGGATTGCACGCCACAGCTCGGTGCGTGAGAAGTCGGGCCACAGCGTGTCGAGGAACACCATCTCGGCGTACGCGGACTCCCACAGCAAGAAGTTCGAGGTGCGCTGCTCCCCCGACGATCGCAGGAACAGGTCGACGTCGGGCATGTCGGGCACGTACAGGTGCTTGCGCAGCAGCTTCTCGGTGATGGCCGACGGCTTGAGGCGCCCGGCGGCGATCTGCTCCCCCATCGAGCGCATCGCGTCGATGAGCTCGTGCCGCCCGCCGTAGTTGACGCACATCGTGAGGGTCAGCACATCGTTGCCGGCGGTGAGCTGCTCGGCGTACTGCAGTTCTCTGATCACCGATCCCCACAGGCGCGGCTTGCGCCCCGCCCACCGCACCCGCACACCCCACTCGTTGAGCTGATCGCGACGTCGGTGCAGCACGTCGCGGTTGTAGCCCATGAGAAACCGCACCTCTTCGGGCGATCGCGCCCAGTTCTCGGTCGAGAACGCGTACACGCTCAGGTGCTTGACGCCGGCCTGAATGGCTCCCGCGACGACGTCGAGCAGCACCTCCTCGCCCGCGCGGTGCCCTTCGATCCGGGTGAGCCCGCGGCGGTTGGCCCACCGGCCGTTGCCGTCCATGACGATCGCGACGTGGCCGGGCACCGATCCCTTCGGGAAGGCTGGCGGGTGGATGCCGGTCCAATCCAGTGGCCGGTACGGCACCGCGTCGGGGTGGGTGTAGGGCTTGGGGGTCACCGCATGGCCTCCAGGTGGGACAGGGATCGGATGCCGCGTTCGAGGTGCCATTGGGCGTACGCCGCCACGAGGCCCGAAGCGGCGGCATTTGTCGCGGGCGCCGCGGCATCGACGACGTCCCATTCGCCGGCCATCAGACTGCGCAGCTGCTGCAGCGCCTCAGAGCGGATGCGGGCCGAGCCCGCGGGAGCGCAGTCGTCGCAGATGCTGCCGCCCAGTTGCGCGACGAATCCGGTGTGCGGACCGGGCGCGCCGCACCGGGCGCAGCCGTCGAGTGCCGGGGCCCAACCCGAGAGGGCCATCGCTCGGAGCAGATAGGAGTCGAGGATCGCGCGCGAGTCGTGATCGCCGCGGGCGAGGGAACGCAGGCCCCCGACGAGCAGCAGATACTGCTGCGGGGTGGCCTCGGCCTCGTTGAGCCGGTCAGCGGCTTCGACCATCGCGTGCGCAGCGGTGTAGCGCTCGTAGTGTGCCGCGATGTCAGCCCCGTACGAGCCGAGGGATTCGGCCTGCTGGACGACATCGAGGCTGCGGCCCTTGGAGAGCTGCACGTCGGCCACCATGAAGGGCTCGAGGCGGGATCCGAACCGCGACGACGTGCGTCGCACACCCTTCGCGACGGCGCGCACCTTGCCGTGGCGACGGCTGAGCAGCGTGAGAATGCGATCGGCTTCACCCAGCTTGTGGGTGCGCAGGATCACGACCTCGTCGCGGTAGGTGGGCACCCCTCCATTATCGGTCGCGCTCCCGACAGCGGGCTGGAGGCGCGGCGACCGTCAAGTGTTCACCAACGTGCGGATCGCACTGGAGCACCCGGTCGACGTCGACCTGCCCGCCGGTCCTGCGCGCGTCGAGGCAGAATGGATGCCGTGGACGAGCCGCTCTTCGTGATCCCGCTGTGGGCCGACCTTCTCGCCGTCGGACTCGGTGGCGTGCAGGGTGCCCTGTTCGCATCGGGCTTCGTCGGCCAACGGCGCCTCGACCTGCTCGGCGTCGCCATCATCGGCATGCTCATGGGCATGGGCGGCGGCCTCATCCGTGACCTGCTGCTGAACACGACGCCGGTGACGTTGCAGAGCAACTGGTATCTGCTCACCGCGACGGCGGCTTCATTGGTGGGCATGCTGCTTGCCGGCTTCTTCCACCGGCTCAACGGCGTCATCGTCGGACTGGATGCCGTGGTCATCGGCCTGTTCGGGGCGTTCGGCACTGCGAAGGCGCTCGTGGTCGGGCTGCCTGTCGTTCCGGCCGTGTTCGTCGGTGTGTGCGCCGCGGCAGGCGGTGGCGTGCTCCGCGACATGATGATGGGCCTGCCCGTCGCGATCATGCACGTGGGCTCGCTCTACGCGGTCGCAGCGGCGGGCGGCAGCATCGTTCTCGTCGCTGCCGAAGCACTCGGCGCCGACCTCGTCTGGGCGGCGGTCGCCGGCGTCACGGTCACCGCCGTGATCCGCCTGCTCGCCGTCATCTTCGACATCTCACTGCCAGAGCAGCGCGCCCTGCACCGCCGCAAGGTCGCGCTCGAGACCGCGGCGATCCCGATCGTCAAGCCCTGACGCGGCGTTTCGTCTCGTCGCTGTCCTCCTCGCTCAACGACCGGGATGCTGGACCCGGTCGTTGAGCGAGCGGAGCGAGACGAAACAAGACGGAGCGAGACGACTCAGACGCCCGCGAGGGCACCGGAGCGGTCGCGGGTGCGGATCGCACGGTTGACGCCCGACACGATCGCTTTCAGGCTTGCGGTCGAGATGTCGCCGTCGATGCCGACGCCCCACAGCCGCTCGCCGTCGACCTGCAGTTCGACGTACGCGGCGGCCTGGGCGTCGCCACCCGAGCTCAGCGCGTGCTCGACGTAGTCGTACACGGCGACGTCGAAGCCCTGTGCGCGCAGCACTTCGAGGAACGCCGCCACCGGGCCGTTGCCGCGACCGGATGCCGGGGTCGCCGTGCCGCCGTCGCGCAACGTGACCTCGAGGGAGACATCGCCCGACATGTCGCTGCTGGTCGCGGTCGACAGCAGTTCGAACCGGCCCCATTTGGCGTCCGCCTCGTCGGCGGGCAGGTACTCGTCGGTGAAGATCGACCAGATCTGGTCGCTCGAGACCTCACCGCCTTCGGCATCGGTCTTGGCCTGCACGACACCCGAGAACTCGATCTGCAGCTTGCGGGGCAGATCCAGCGCGTGGTCGCTCTTGAGTAGGTAGGCCACGCCACCCTTGCCCGATTGCGAATTGACGCGGATGACGGCCTCGTACGAGCGGCCGAGGTCCTTCGGGTCGACCGGCAGGTAGGGGACGGCCCAGTGGATGTCGTCGACGGTGACACCGGCGGCATCGGCTCGGGCGGCCATCGCCTCGAAGCCCTTCTTGATGGCGTCCTGGTGCGACCCGCTGAACGCCGTGAAGACGAGGTCGCCCGCCCACGGGCTGCGCTCGGGAACCGGCAGTTGGTTGCAGTACTCCGCGGTGCGCTTGACGTTGTCGATGTCGCTGAAGTCGATCTGCGGGTCGATGCCCTGCGTGAACAGGTTGATTCCCAGTGCGACGAGGTCGACGTTGCCGGTGCGCTCACCGTTGCCGAACAGGCACCCCTCGATGCGGTCGGCACCTGCCATGTAGCCGAGCTCTGCGGCCGCGATCGCGGTACCACGGTCATTGTGCGGGTGCAGCGACAAGATCACGTTCTCGCGGTGGTTCAGGTGCCGGCTCATCCACTCGATCGAGTCGGCGTAGACGTTCGGAGACGCCATCTCGACGGTCGCGGGCAGGTTGATGATGACCTTGCGCTCGGGCGTCGGCTCGAAGACCTCGAGCACCTGATTGCAGATGTCGACCGCGAACTCGAGCTCGGTGCCCGTGTAGCTCTCGGGCGAGTATTCGTAGAACACCTTGGTCTCGGGGATGCGCTGCTCGAACTGCCGGCATAGCCGAGCGCCTTCGAGCGCGATGTCGACGATGCCCTGCTTGTCCGTGCGGAAGACGACCTCGCGCTGCAGCACGCTGGTGGAGTTGTACAGGTGCACGATCGCCTGCTTCGCGCCGGCGATCGACTCGTACGTGCGCTCGATCAGGTGCTCGCGCGCCTGCGTCAGCACCTGGATGGTCACGTCATCGGGAATGAGATCCTCTTCGATGAGCTGACGCACGAAGTCGAAGTCGGTCTGCGATGCCGACGGGAACCCTACCTCGATCTCCTTGTAGCCCATCTGCACGAGCAGCTCGAACATGATGCGCTTGCGCTCGGGACTCATCGGGTCGATGAGCGCCTGGTTGCCGTCACGCAGGTCGACGGCGCACCAGCGCGGTGCGGTCGTGATGCGGGCGTCGGGCCAGGTGCGATCAGGCAGATCGACGCGGATCTGCTCGTGGTACGGCCGATACTTGTGGATCGGCATCGCCGAGGGCTTCTGGGTGTTTTCCATGATGTGTCGCTTCTCTTCGTCGTCGGGATGCGGGCACGCGACGAACTCCGCGACGAGGAGTGCCCTAGATCGAGGCCTCGCCGCGGCTGCTAAGAAGAAGCGAGCGCACGCGCATGCGACCAGCGTACACCCGCACGGCGCGGTGCCGCCGCGCGAGCCCGCGCAGTGCCGTGAGACGGAGCGGCCGATCGCGACACTCCACAGGCATGAAGCTCCGTTCCCTCCTCCTCGTCGCGGCACCCGTGCTGGTGCTGAGCGCATGTGCGACGCAGGTCCCGCCCCAGGGGACCTCCCCCGATGCGCCGGACACGGGTGCCGCGCTCGGCGTCACGTGGCCCGACCCGCCGACGGGTGAGGTCATCGGGCAGGGCACCGTCATGGACGTGGCGGGCACGGTCGAGCTGTGCCTCGGAGCGGTCGCCGAGTCCTGGCCGCCGCAGTGCAGCGGCATCCCCCTCACAGGCTGGTCCTGGGACGGTCTCGACGGCTCCGAGTCCGAAGGCGACGTGCGCTGGGGGTCGTATGCCGTGCAGGGCACATACGACGGCGATTCGTTCGCGGTGACGCAGCCGCCCATCATGCTCGCCCTCTACGACCCGATGATGCCCGAGGACCCCACGGGTGGTGTGCCCGGCGACACCGACGAGGAACAGCTCGTGCGCATCCAGGACGAGCTGCCGGCGTTGCTCGGTGCGGAACTGCTCGGCTCGTGGCCGCAGGACGGGCGCCTGTGGGTGCAGGTGCTGTGGGATGACGGCACCTGGCAGAGCGCGGCCGACGACGACTACGGGGTGGATGTCGTCGTCATCCAGTCGGCGCTGCGCCCGGTCGGCTGACCGCGCCGCCGACACCGCCCGTCTGCGCCGGAACGGCTTCTCCGGCGCGGACGGGCTTCTTCGTCAGAAGCCGAGTCGGCCCAGTTGCTTCGGGTCGCGCTGCCATTCCTTGGCGACCCGCACATGCAGCGACAGGAACACCTTCGTGCCGACGAGCGGTTCGATGCCCGCCCGGGCACGGGCGCCGACGTCCTTCAGGCGGGAGCCCTTGCGGCCGATGATGATCGCCTTCTGGCTGTCGCGCTCGACGACGATGTTCGCGAACACGTCGGTGAGGTCGTCGCGGCCCTCGCGCGCAGCGATGTCTTCGATCGTGACGGCGATCGAGTGCGGAAGCTCGTCGCGGACACCCTCGAGCGCCGCTTCGCGGATGATCTCCGCGATGCGGTCTTCGAGCGACTCATCGGTCACGACGCCGTCCTCGTAGAGCGCAGGACCTTCGGGCATGAGCTTGAGGAGTTCATCGGACAGCACATCGAGTTGGTCGTCGGTGACCGCCGACAGCGGGATGACCGCCGCCCAGTCCTCGCGCAGGCTGTCGACCTCCATCAGGCGCTCGGTGATCTCGTCACGGGCCGCGGCATCCACCTTCGTGACGATCGCGACCTTCTTCGCCCGCGGGTAGCCGTCGAGCGAGTCCGCGATCCGCCGGTCTCCGGGGCCGACCTTCTCGGTGGCGGGGACGCAGAAGCCGATCACGTCGACGTCGCCCAGCACCTGCTCGACGAGGTCGTTCAGGCGCTGCCCGAGCAGCGTGCGCGGCTTGTGGATGCCGGGGGTGTCGACGATCACGAGCTGCCCGCCCGGGCGGTTGACGATGCCTCGGATCGCGCGGCGGGTCGTCTGCGGCTTGTCGCTCGTGATCGCGACCTTCTCGCCGACGAGCGCGTTCGTCAATGTGGACTTCCCGACGTTGGGGCGGCCCACGAACGTGACGAATCCGGACCTCGCCGGCGTCAGGTCTGCATCGGTCATCTCATTCACCCTTCCGGCGATCGTCGAGGATCGTACCGATGCGGATCGGCCCGGTGCCGGGCCCGTCGTCATCGTCGTCGTGTTCGCGCGGCGCGCGTTCCACGAACACCGTCGCGAGACCTCGCCCGCGACCGCGCGAAGCACCGCCGGTCATCACGACGCCGCCGTAGGTCGCCGTCGCACCCGGCAGCGGCACCCGGCCGAGCGCCTTGCCCAACAGGCCCCCGATCGAATCGACGTCGTCGTCGTCGAGTTCGATGTCGAACAATTCGCCGACGGTGTCGAGCCCGAGTCGCGCGCTCACCCGGAAGCGGCCGTCCTCGAGCGGGACGATCTCGGCCTGGCGTGGGTCGTACTCGTCCGCGATCTCCCCCACGAGTTCCTCGATGAGATCCTCGAGCGTGACAAGGCCCGACACGCCTCCGTATTCGTCGACCACCATGCACACGTGGACGGCGTCGCGCTTCATCTGCTGCAGCAGCGTCTCAGCACGCATCGACTCGGGCACGAACACCGCCGGGCGCGCGATGCGGCTCACCGGCGCGTCGCGCCACGCCGTCTCGTCACGGTAGGCGAACTGCACAAGGTCTTTCAGATAGACGATGCCGGTGATGTCGTCGGCCTCGTCGTCTGCGATCGGCACACGCGAGACGCCCTTATCGAGGAACAACTGCATGGCCTCGTGCGTCGTCGTGCCGGCATCCATCGTCACCATGTCGGTGCGCGGCACCATGACGGCGCGCACGAACGCGTCGGTGAAGTCGAAGACGGAGTGGATGAGGTCGCGATCGTCCTCCTCGATGAGATCCTGCGAGACGGCCTCGTCGACCATGCTGAGCAGCTGCTCTTCGGACGCGAACGAGGCGTTGCGGCGCACGCCGGGGGTAAATCGGTCGCCCAGGATCACGAGGAGATGCGCGAGGGGTCCGAGAACGAGCCGTGCCCCGCGGATCAACGGCGCGCACAGACGCAGCAGTCCCTTCGCGTGCTGACGACCGACCGAGCGAGGACTGGCGCCCACGAGGACGAACGAGACCCCCGTCATCAGCACCGCAGCGGCGAGCATCGCCCACCAGATGTTGTCGAAGAGCAGGTTGAAGGCGACCGTCACGACCACGGCGGCAGCCGTCTCGGCGAGGATCCTGATGAAGACGACGGCGTTGTCGTGCGCATCGGGGTCGGCTGCGATCTTGCGGAGGAACCCTCGGTTGCGACCGCTGTCGGCGAGGTCGGCCAGATCGGCCCGCGACGTCACACCGAGCGCTGCGTCGATGGCCGCCATGAGCCCGCCGAGCGCGACCAGCAGCACCGCGCCGATGAGCAGCAGAGTCGGAATCATGCGCGTCGTCGACGCTCGGAATGGTGGAAGGCGGTGATGAGTTCGCGCTGCAGCCCGAACATCTCGCGTTCCTCCGCCGGCTCGGCGTGGTCGAACCCGAGCAGGTGGAGCAGGCCGTGCGTCGTGAGCAGAATGAGCTCGTCGACGGTCGCGTGGCCCGCCGCCTGCGCCTGGGTCTCGGCGACCTGCGGGCACAGCACGATGTCACCCAGCAGGCCCGGAGGGGTCGGCGCCTCCTCGGTGCCGGGGCGCAGCTCGTCCATGGGAAAGCTCAGCACATCGGTGGGGCCGGGTTCATCCATCCACTGCACGTGGAGCGCCTCCATCGCGCCTTCGTCGACGAGCAGGATCGCCAGGTCGGCGTCAGGGCTCACCCGAAGCTCCGCAAGGTTGTTCTCGGTGAGGCGCAGCAGCACCGTCTCATCGATGTCGACGCCGGACTCGTTGGTGATCTCGATGGTCATGAGCGTCCTCGCTTGGGCATGTGGTCGCGGGGGTTGTGGGGGCGCATCCCAGCACGTCGTTCCGCGCGGTTCGCGAATTCTGATGCCTCGTCTCGCTCACGACGGCCCGCGAGACGCTGCTCGTCGTACACGCTGTACGCGTCGACGATGCGGCCGACGAGCGTGTGGCGGACGACATCTTCGCTCGTAAGCATCGCGAAGTGGATGTCGTCGATGTCCTTCAGCACCCTCGTGACCAGTCGGAGCCCCGACGCGCCCTGCGGGAGGTCGATCTGCGTGATGTCGCCCGTGACGACCATGCGCGTGCCGAACCCGAGACGGGTGAGGAACATCTTCATCTGCTCGGGCGTCGTGTTCTGCGCCTCGTCGAGCACGACGAAGGAGTCGTTGAGCGTACGGCCGCGCATGTACGCGAGCGGCGCGACCTCGATCGTGCCCGACGCGATGAGCTTCGGGACGATCTCGGGGTCCATCATCTCGTTGAGCGCGTCGTACAACGGCCGCAGGTACGGGTCGATCTTGTCGGTGAGTGTGCCGGGCAAGAAGCCGAGCCGCTCCCCTGCCTCGACGGCGGGCCGGGTCAGGATGATGCGGTTGACCTCTTTGCGCTGCAGCGCCTGCACGGCCTTCGCCATGGCGAGGTAGGTCTTGCCGGTGCCGGCAGGGCCGATCCCGAAGACGATCGTGTGGTCTTCGATCGCGTCGACATAGGCCTTCTGGCCGAGCGTCTTCGGGCGGATGATCTTGCCGCGCGACGACAGGATCGCCTCGCCGAGCACCTCGGACGGGCGGGGGCCGTTGTCGCGCAGGATGCGATTGGACGCCGACACGTCGGAGGGGTCGAGTCCCTGCCCGGTGCGTGCCATCGCGATCAGCTCGTCGACGAGTGAGCGTGCCGCGGCGACGTGCTCGGGTGATCCCGAGAGCGTGATCTCGTTGCCGCGCACGTGCACGTCGACGTCCGGGTGCTCGCGTTCGACGACGCGGAGCAGGCGATCTTGGGGGCCCAGCAGCTGGACCATGGCGACACCGTCGGCGAGGATGCGCTCGACGGTCGGTTCGGGGGCGTCAGCCACCGAGCCTCCCTTCTTCGAGACCGCCCGCGAGCACGTGCGCGTGCACGTGGAAGACGGTCTGCCCGGCGGCTTCGCCGGTGTTGAAAATCAGTCGGAAATCGCCGTCCGCGTGCTCGGCGGCGAGCGTATTCGCGAGCCCGATCATCTCGGTGAGCAACGCCGGGTCGCCGGCTGCGAGCTCGACGACATTGCGGTACTCCTCGGTCTTCGGGATCACCAGCAGGTGCACCGGCGCCTGGGGTGCGATGTCACGGATCGCGAACACGTTCTCAGTCTCGGCGATGATCTCGGATGAGATCTCGCCGCGCAGGATGCGGGTGAAGATCGACGGCTCGCTCATGCGCTCCAGTCTAGCTTTCGGGTCAGGCGTGGTCTCGGGTCACCAACGGCCGAGGCGTGCGTTGAGCAGCGCGAGGGCGGCGGGACCCGCCGTGGACGTGCGCAGCACGGTGTCGCCGAGGCGCACGCGTTCGGCGCCTGCCGCCGACAGCGCGGTCAGCTCTTCCGCAGCGATCCCGCCTTCCGGGCCGACGACCAGCACGATGTCGCGGTGATCGCCGCTCTGGTCGAGATCGAGCGAGCTCAGCGCGGTGGTGGCAGTCGGTTCGAGCACCAGGATGCGTGCGCCCGCGCGCGCCGCGAGCTGCTTCGTCGTGACCGGCGCGGTCACGGCGGGAAGCCAGGCGCGGTGGGCCTGCTTGCCGGCCTCGCGGACGATCGCCGACCAGCGCGCGACCCCTTTGGCCGTCTTGGCACCCTCCCACCGTGAGACGCTCCGCGCGGCCTGCCATGGCACGACCTCGTCGACCCCGAGTTCGGTCGCCGCCTGCACGGCGAGCTCGTCGCGGTCACCCTTGGCGAGCGCCTGCACAAGCACGAGCCGGGGCGTCGCGGGGGCGACATCCATCCGATCGGTGACCCGCACCAGGACCGACGTGGGCTCGGCGGACTCGACGGTCGCGGTCAACCACGCACCGGCGCCATCTCCCACCGTGACGGTCTCACCCGTCCGGACCCGCCGCACGACCGCGGCGTGGTGCGCCTCCGTCCCGGTGAGCTCGACCGTCTCACCGGGCGCCTGGGTGAGCGCGTGTTCGACGACGAAGTGCAGCGGCACGGGTCAGCTGCTCCGGAAGCGGTCGCGCAGCTTCGCGAACAGGCCCTGGTGGAACTCGGCCAGGCGCGGCGACGGCGCCTTCGTCCGCTTGGCGAAGTCTTCGATCAGCGCGCGCTCCTTGTGATCGAGGCGCGTCGGGGTGATCACATGGACGCCGACACGCAGGTCGCCGCGCTGCGTGCCGCGAAGCGGCGTGATGCCCCGGCCCTTGATCGTGAGGACGTCGCCGGACTGCACACCTGCCCGCACCTCGAGTTCGACCGGACCATCGAGGGACTCGATCGTTGTGGTCGTGCCGAGGATCGCGTCGGGCATCGACACTTCGAGCGTCGCCAGCAGGTCGTCGTTCTCACGGCTGAAGGTGTCGTGCGGTTCGACGGTCACCTCGAGGTAGAGGTCGCCGTTCGGGCCGCCCGCCGGACCGACTTCGCCCGATCCCGGCAGCTGCAGCCGCAGGCCGGACTCGACGCCGGCGGGGATGTCGAGCGACACCGTGCGACGGGCGCGCACGCGACCCTGTCCCTGACACGTTGCGCACGGATACGGAATCGTCGTGCCGTAGCCCTGGCATGTCGTGCACGGCGCAGAGGTGACGACGTTTCCGAGCAGACTCCGCACGGTGCGCTGGACCTGACCGGAGCCGTGGCAGATGTCGCACGTCGCGGGCTGGGTGCCGGGTTGGCAGCACGACCCCTGACACGACTCGCACAGCACTGCGGTGTCGACCTCGATGTCGCGGTGCGTGCCGAAGACGACGTCGCCGAGGCTGAGCGTCACCCGCACGAGGGCGTCCTGGCCGCGTTCGCGACGGTCCCGAGGACGGCCCGCGCGCCCGCCGCCGGCGGCGCCGAAGAATGTCTCGAAGATGTCGCCGAACCCGCCGAAGCCGCCGGCGCCGCCGAAGCCGCCGGCATCCCCCATGTCGTAGCGCTGGCGCTGTTCGGGGTCGCTGAGCACGTCGTACGCGTGCGTCACGAGCTTGAAGCGCTCTGATGCGTCCTCGCCCGGATTCACGTCCGGGTGCAGCTCACGGGCAAGCCGGCGGTACGCCTTCTTGATCTCTTCGGGTGACGCGTCCTTCGACACGCCGAGGACCTCGTAGTGGTCAGCCACAGTCGCCTTTCCTGCCCATTCGGGCGCGGTCTGCTCGGGTCAGCGGGCGCGCTCGTCTTCTTCGAGCAGCCGGCTGAGATAGTGCGCGACGGCGCGGACCGCCGCGAGGTTGGTGGGATAGTCCATGCGGGTCGGGCCGAGGAGGCCCACCCGGGCGCGTGAGACGGAGGCGTCGTAGTCGCTGGCGACCACCGACGCTTCATCGAGACCGAACGCCTCGTTCTCACGACCGATGCTCGCCGCGAGCCCCTGCTCGTCAGCGACCATCTCGCTCATGAGTCGCACGAGCGTGACCTGCTCCTCGATCGCCTCGAGCAGCGGCGAGATGCTGCCGCGGAAGTCGGACTCGCTGCGTGCCAGGGTCGCCGAACCTGCCAGCACGAGGCGGTCCTGCCGGAACTCCTCCAGCTCTTCGGCCACGATCGATGCCACGGCGTGCGCAGCTTGATCGGCCGCGCCGGTGGTCGGGGTGTCGGCGAACTGGGTGACCGCCTGCAACCCGTCACGGATCCGCTTGCCGGTGACGAGGTCGGCGATGCGACCCTTGACGATGCGCAGTTCGTCGTCGTCGAGATCGACGCTGAGTGCGGCGACCCGCTGCGAGACGCGGCCGTTGTCGGTCACGACGATCACGACGTGACGCCCCGCCCCCAACGGCACGACCTCCACGTGCGAGACGTTGGCCCGCTCGAAGGACGGATACTGCACGAGCGCGACCTGACCGGTGAGGCGCGTCAGGGCGCGCACGGTGCGCACCAGCACATCGTCGAGGTCGGCGGGACCCTGCAGGAACGAGGTGATCGCCGTCCGCTGCGCGGAGGTGAGCGGCCGCAGTTCGGCGAGGTGGTCGACGAAGACGCGATACCCCTTGTCGGTGGGAACCCGGCCTGACGACGTGTGCGGCGCGGTGATGAGCTCTTCGTCTTCGAGGAGGGCCATGTCGTTGCGGATGGTCGCTGCGGACACACCGAAGTGGTGCCGGTCGACGATCGCCTTGCTGCCGACGGGCTCGTGTGTGTCGACGTAGTCCTGCACGATGGCGCGGAGGACCTGTAGTCCGCGTTCCGAGACCATGACCCCTCCTCGTTGGCACTCCCGATCCCTGAGTGCCAATTCTATCGCGGCGCGCAACGCCCGGTACACCGCGTGCATGAACCACCTCCGCATCGACGGTGCCGCGCGCGGGTAGCGTGGGCACCCATGCGCCCGAACTCGCCCCGATCCGACGACCTCACACCGCCGACGGCGCGTGAACAAGCTGCCGCGACACGGCGCCGCCGCACCGAGGAGCGCATCGTTGCGGCCGCAACGGAGTTGTTTCTCCGAGAGGGCTACGCCGCCACGAGCATCGCAGCGGTCGCCGAGGCGGCGGGCGTCAGCGAGCGTACCGTCTATGTCCGATTCGCGAGCAAAGTGGTCCTCTTCCAGCGAGTGATCGAAGTCGGGATCGTCGGCGATGTTGACGCGACGCCGATGCCGCAGCGTGAGTGGAGTGTGGACGCACTGACCGCAGCGACCACATCGGCACGCATCGCCGCGTTCGCCGACGGCGTGTCTGCAATGCATGAACGCCTCGGCCCGCTGATGGCGGTAAACGGCGAGGTGGAGGGATCCGAGCCGAGCGTGCAGGACTCGGCAGGACGGTGGCGCGCGGCCACCCGCGACTACCTGGCGCTGTTCTGGACGACGATGCGAACCGATGGGCTCCTTCCTGCAAGCGTCGATCTCCCGTGGCTGATCGACACCACGACGGTGCTCACCGCGGCCGAGTCCCGGTTGCTCATCACGAGGACGATGGGGTGGCGGCGCGCCGTGTACCAGCAGTGGGTCGTGACGTCGATGACGAGAGCCGCGCAAGCCGCCGCCGACGCTTGACACGGAGCCACCCCTACCGTTCAATTGCAGTGTCACTGCAATGGAACGGTAGGGTAAATGGAATCGCTTCAGGCCGCTTTGGACCAGACCCTGGCGTTCGCGGAGCGATTTCCGGGGGAGATCGTCGTCGTGCCGTACTCGCTGGTCAGCAATCAGCGTGATCTCGCCGCCGGGTACGCCACCGGCTTTCTCACGCTCGTAACGACGGGATCTCGCGGGCTGCCCCGCCGGCGCCTGGAGCGGCGCGGGGAGATGATCGCGGGCTCTGCAACGCCGGACACCTGGCACCGCGTTGTGGTCCATCCGCCCGAGTTGCGTCCCGGCGGGCTCAGCGGGTGGATCCTTGAACTCGCAGTCGATCGCGCTGGCTCACCGACGGCGAGGGTGCCGATCGAAGATGGCCCGGTGGGCGTCGCGACCGGCGTGGGGCCTGGTGTGGGGTCCGCAATCGAAGCGTGCTACCTGCTCGCGCTCGGCCGCCCCGGTTTGGAAAGCCCGCGGCCGCGCTGACCGCTCAACCGGTGAGCGCGCGGACGACGGCGTCTGCCAGCAGGCGGCCGCGGCGTGTCAGGATGACGCGGCCGCGCAGCGCCGATGCGCCTTCGATCAGTCCGTCCGCGATGAGTTCGGCCACCGCGTGCCGCCCGGCGCCGGTGAGTTCGGACACGGGCAGCCCCTCGGCGATGCGCGAGCGCAGCAGCACGCGCTCGAGGCGCCGTGCCGCCTCGTCCGGCCGCTCCCGCGCCGCCGCGGGTGACTGCGCCGCCGCCAGGCGCTGGGCGTACGCGGCCGGGTGCTTCACGTTCCACCAGCGCAACCCGGCGACGTGACTGTGTGCTCCCGGGCCGAACCCCCACCAATCGGTGCCGCGCCAGTAGGCGAGATTGTGCCGCGACCGATGCTCCTCGCCCCGCGCCCAGTTCGACACCTCGTACCAGTGCAGACCGGCTGCGGTGAGCAGATCGTCGGCGAGCTCGTACATGTCGGCCTGCAGATCGTCATCGGGTGCAGCGAGCTCGTCGCGCCGGATGCGCCGTTCCAGCGCGGTGCCGTCCTCGATGATCAGGGCGTACGCGGACACGTGGTCGGGCGCGAGATCGATCGCCGTTTCGAGAGACAGCCGCCAGTCGTCCAGCCCCTCTCCCGGAGCGCCGTAGATCAGGTCGACGCTCACGCCGAGCCCCGCCGCACGGGCCGCCTCGACGGCGGTCCGCACGCCGGCCGGGTCGTGCGTGCGATCAAGGGTTGCGAGCACGTGCGGGACGGCGGACTGCATGCCGATCGACATCCGCGTCACGCCGGCGGCGGCGAGTTCGAGCGCCACCTCGGCCGTCACGGTGTCGGGATTCGCCTCGACGGTCACCTCGGCGTCCGGCTGCACGCCGAACGCGTCGCGGATACCCGCGAGCATGCGGGCGAGGTCACCGGGCGGCAGCAGCGTCGGGGTGCCGCCGCCGAAGAAGACCGTGGATGCCGCGCGCACCGCGCCGGCCTCGGACAGCACCCGCTGGGCCACCGCGATCTCGCGCAGCACTTCGTCGGCGTACGCGTCCTGCCGCGCCCCGCGCAACTCGGTGGCGGTGTAGGTGTTGAAGTCGCAGTACCCGCACCGCACGCGACAGAACGGCACGTGGACGTACACGCCGAAGTCGACGCCGGGGTCGACTCGGAGGTCGGCCGGCAGTGCGCCATCGGTCGGAACGGGGTCGCCGAGCGGGAGCGCCGAGCCCATCAGGCGGGGGTCTGGTACAGCGGCGAGATCGCCCGCAAATACCCCTGGAACAGCTCGCGGCGGCGACGCTTGACGAGCCCGGGGAGCAGCCGGTAGACGATGCCGGTGGCGCGATCGAACGCGCGCACCGTGAACCAGACCTCGTCGTTGTCTCGCCAGTCGACGACGAACGACTCCTCACCGCTGACGACGGAGCCCGACACGGTGCCGAGTGCGAAGCCGACCCGTCGAGGCTCCTCGATCGAGTAGATGACGCGGAGTTCGCCGTCGGCTTTCAAGCCCTTGACGCGACCGTGCACGTGGATCGTCGTGCCGGCGCTCACGTACGGGGTGCCGTCGGCGTCGAACCGCTGATCGGCTTCGAGGCGACTGGGCGCGACGGGCGCCCCCTCTTCGTCGAAGCTCACACCCGAATACATCGGACCTGCGGCAGGGCGCACGTCGCTGACGTCGAGGCCCGCTCCGCGCAGCGCCGACCACGACAACAGTGCGTCGGCCGACGTCGTGAACCGCTCCTCGCCGCTGCCGATCCGCCAGGACTGTTCGGCGGGCGTGCTCCTCTCGGGCGGATAGCCCATGAGGTCGGCAGCCTGGGTGGCGCCGACAGCGGCGTAGTCGACCGTTCCGTTTTGGAAGCTTCCGCGGCGCATGGTCTCCAGCCTAGTTCGGGGCTACTTCTTGCTCTCGACGTCACCGGAGAGCGCGGCGATGAACGCCTCTTGAGGGACTTCGACGCGCCCGACCATCTTCATGCGCTTCTTGCCCTCCTTCTGCTTCTCGAGCAGCTTGCGCTTTCGGGTGATGTCGCCGCCGTAGCACTTGGCGAGCACGTCCTTGCGGATCGCGCGGATGTTTTCGCGCGCGATGATGCGGGCGCCGATCGCGGCCTGGATCGGCACTTCGAACTGCTGCCGAGGGATGAGCTTGCGCAGCCGCTCGGTCATCATCGTGCCGTAGCTGTAGGCCTTCTCGCGGTGCACGATCGAGCTGAACGCGTCGACCTTGTCGCCCTGCAGCAGGATGTCGACCTTCACCAGGTCGGCGGTCTGGGACCCGGCGGGTTCGTAGTCGAGGCTCGCGTAGCCCTGCGTCTTCGACTTGAGCTGGTCGAAGAAGTCGAACACGATCTCACCGAGCGGCATGTTGTATCGCAGCTCGACTCGATCCTCACTGAGGTAGTCCATGCCGAGCAGGGTGCCGCGGCGCGACTGGCACAGTTCCATGACGGTGCCGACGTAATCCTTGGGCAGCAGGATGCCGACCTTCACGACCGGCTCCGAGACCTCGGCGACGCGGCCGTCGGGGTACTCGCTGGGGTTGGTGACGGTGACCGTCTCCCCGGTGTCGGTGGTGACCGTGTAGGTCACCGACGGCGCCGTCGTGATGAGGTCGAGGTCGAACTCGCGTGAGAGTCGCTCCGTGATGATCTCGAGGTGCAGGAGACCGAGGAACCCGCAGCGGAAGCCGAACCCGAGGGCGACGGAGGTCTCGGGCTCATACTGCAGCGACGCATCCGAGAGCTTCAGCTTGTCGAGCGCTTCACGCAGGTCGGCGTAGTCGCTGCCGTCGATCGGATAGATGCCGCTGAAGACCATCGGCTTCGGGTCGGTGTATCCGGCCAGGGCCGCCGTGGCGGGGGTGCGCTGATTGGTGATGGTGTCGCCGACCTTCGACTGGCGCACGTCTTTCACGCCGGTGATCAGGTACCCGACCTCGCCGACGCCGAGTCCCTTGGTCGGTGTCGGCTCGGGGCTCGACACACCGATCTCGAGCAGCTCGTGCGTGGCCTTCGTCGACATCATCTGGATGCGTTCGCGCGGCTTGAGCGCACCGTCGACCATGCGCACGTAGGTGACGACGCCGCGGTACGAGTCGTAGACCGAGTCGAAGATCATCGCCCGCGCCGGCGCATCGGCGTCGCCCTTGGGCGCCGGGATCTCGTTGACGAGGCGGTCGAGCAGCGCGTCGACCCCGACGCCGGTCTTGCCGCTGACGCGAAGGACGTCTTCGGGGCGGCCGCCGATGAGGCCGGCGAGTTCGGCGGCGAACTTGTCGGGGTCGGCTGCCGGCAGATCGATCTTGTTGAGGACCGGAATGATGTGCAGGTCGTTCTCGAGCGCGAGGTAGAGGTTCGCGAGGGTCTGCGCCTCGATGCCCTGTGCCGCGTCGACGAGGAGGATCGCGCCTTCGCAGGCGGCGAGGCTGCGCGAGACCTCGTACGTGAAGTCGACGTGGCCCGGGGTGTCGATCATGTTGAGCGCGAACGTCGATCCGTCGAGGGACCACGGCATCCGCACGGCCTGCGACTTGATCGTGATGCCGCGCTCGCGCTCGATATCCATGCGGTCGAGGTACTGCGCCCGCATGTCGCGGTCGGAGACGACGCCGGTGATCTGCAGCATGCGGTCGGCCAACGTCGATTTGCCGTGGTCGATGTGGGCGATGATGCAGAAATTGCGGATCAGCTCGGGCGGCGTTGCGGCGGGCTCGAGGGGCTTCAGGGCGCGCGGTGACATGTCTGCAGCAGTCTACCGGCGCGCGTGGCGGCCGCCGCGCCACCGACCGGGAGCCATCTCCTGCGGTTCGCCTCCACATGAGAAAGAGTTAACCGCCCCTTACCTTGCGGCATTCAGCGGATTCCCAGCACGCTCGGAGTTGCGGTCGTTTCTCAGCGCTCACCCACGCGCGCGGCCGCACGGGAGACGACGTGACGAACGACGCAGCACACTCTGCCCTTCGTCCGCATCGTCGGTGGATCGCCGCCGCTACGGCAGGCGCCACCGCGATCGCGGGCCTCGCGCTGACACCTGGAGCCGCTTCGGCGGCCGTGTCGCCGGATGCCGCGGTGGTGATCTCCGAGGTCTACGGCGGCGGTGGCAACAGCGGTGCGCCGTTCGACCGTGACTTCGTCGAACTCGCCAACGTGAGCGACACAGCGGTCGACCTGTCGGGGTACAGCGTGCAGTACGCGTCGCCGACCGGGTCGAGCTGGCAGCTGACGCCGCTGACCGGCATCACGATTCCGGCCGGTGGCAACGTGCTCGTCGGTCAGGCGTTCGGGGCAAACCTCGACGCGACCGACATCGCCGCGGACGTCGACGGCAGTATCGCCATGGGCGGCCAACAGGGCAAGGTCGCATTGGTATCCGATCAGAACGCGCTGAGCGGTTCGAGCGGGCTCGTCGACCTTCCCCAGGTGGTCGATTTCGTCGGCTGGGGCGGGGCGACCCACTTCGCCGGTGCGGCTGCGGCGCCGGCGACGTCGAACTCGACGAGCATCGCGCGGGACGCGTCGTGGACCAACACCGCCGACAACGGTGCGGACTTCACGACCGGCACGCCGACACCTACCGGCCTCGGCGACCCGGGCACCAATCCCGAACCCGAGCCCGACCCCGAGACCCTGTCGATCGCGGAGATCCAGGGCACAGATGCCGCGAGTGGGCACCAGGGCGCCACGGTCATCACGACCGGCGTCGTCACCGCGCACTACCCGACCGGCGGCTTCAACGGCTACGTCATCCAGACCCCCGGCACCGGTGGCGCGATCGATCTGGCCGCCCACACCGCATCCGACGCCGTCTTCGTCTACGCGCCCGGTGCGGTCGACGAGGTCGCGCTCGGCGACACCGTCGAGGTGACCGGCGTCGTCTCGGAGTGGAACGGCCTGACCGAGCTCACCGTCGAACCCGGCGACGCGACGGTGGTCGCCGCCGGTGAGCCGGTCTCGCCCGCCGCCGTCGCATGGCCGGAGACCGAAGTGGAACGCGAGCGACTCGAGTCGATGCTGATCGCGCCCGCCGGCGAGTACACCGTCACGAACACCTACTCCACGAACCAGTACGGCGAGGTGGGTCTTGCCGCCGGCACGACGCCGCTGCGCCAGCCCACCGACGTGGCCCGCCCCGGAACCGCCGAGGCCGACGCGGTCGCGGCCGACAACGCCGCTCGAGGTGTCGTGCTCGACGACGGCACGACCCTCAACTTCCTCTCGACCGCGAACCGCGAGCTCACTCCCGCCTACGTCTCGCTGGGTGAGCCGATCGTCGTCGGCGGCGGTGTCTCGTTCGTCGACCCCGTGATCGTCGACTGGCGCAACAACACGTGGAAGCTGAACCCGACCGCACCCCTGACTGCGGACGGGACTGGCGCCGATGGGGTGGCGTTCTCCTCTCCTCGCACCGCCGCTCCCGAGTCGGTGGGCGGCGACCTGTCGATCGCCTCGTTCAACGTCCTCAACTACTTCACGACCCTCGGTGACGAGAACGCGTCGTGCGTGGCGTACACCGACCGGTTCGGCGACGGTGTGACCGTGCGTGAGGGCTGCGACCAGCGCGGCGCGTGGGATGCCGAAGACCTCGACCGGCAGCAGGACAAACTCGTCGCCGCCATCAACGCACTGGATGCGGATGTCGTCGGCCTCATGGAGATCGAGAACTCCGCTGCGCTCGGCGAGCCGGTCGACGAGGCGACTGCGACCCTCGTGGACGCGTTGAACGCGGCCGCTGGCGCCGATACCTGGGCGTTCGTGCCCTCGTCGGCAGATCTGCCCGCCGCGACCGAGCAGGACGTCATCACCAACGCGATCATCTACCGCACCGCGGCTGTCGACACGGTCGGCGCCTCACGTGCCCTCGGCGATCAGAGCGGTGACGGCGAAGCGTTCGGCAACGCGCGCGAACCCATCGCGCAGGTGTTCGAACCGGCAGCCGGCGGCGCGCCGTTCCTGTTCGCGGTGAACCACTTCAAGTCGAAGGGATCGGCCGGGCCCTGGCCCGGTGACGTCGACACGGGTGACGGTCAGGGCGCGTCGAACGAGTCGCGCGTACGACAGGCCACGGCGCTGCGCGACTGGGTCGGCGAGATCCAGGGCGACGTCGAAGCGGTCGCACTCGTCGGCGACTTCAACTCCTACGGCCAGGAGGACCCGCTGCAGGTGCTGTACGAGGCGGGCTATACCGACGCGGAGCACGCGTTCGACCTCGACACGTCGTCGTACAGCTTCTCGGGGCTCTCGGGATCGCTGGACCACGTGCTGCTCAACACCGCAGCGCTGGGGCGAGCGACCGACGCCGACATCTGGAACATCAACTCCGGCGAGTCGGTCGCGCTCGAATACAGCCGCTACGCCTCGCACGGCACGCTGTTCTACGCCGACGACGTCTACCGCTCGAGCGATCACGACCCGGTTATCGTGGGCCTCTCCGCCGACGCCGCACCGGTGGATGTCACCCTCCTCGGCATCAACGACTTCCACGGCCGTATCGACGGCAACACCGTCGAGTTCGCCGGCACCGTCGAGCAGTTGCGTGAGGCGGCGTCCGGTCCGGTGCTGTTCCTCTCCAGCGGCGACAACATCGGCGCGTCGCTGTTCCCTTCCGCGGTCGCGCAGGATCAGCCGACGATCGACGTGCTCAACGCTCTCGAGCTGTCGGCCACGGCCGTCGGCAACCACGAATTCGACCGCGGTTGGGACGACCTCTCCGGTCGGGTCTCGGACGCCTTCGATGCGCCGCAGCTGGGTGCGAACGTGTACCTCGCCGGCACGGAGACCCCCGCGCTGCCCGAGTATGCACTGCTGGACGCCGACGGCATCACGGTCGGCGTCATCGGCGCGGTCACCGAAGAGACCCCCGCGCTCGTCTCTCCCGCAGGCATCACCGACCTCGAGTTCGGCGAGCCGGTGGCGGCGGTGAACCGCGTCGCTGCGCAGCTCACCGACGGTGACGACGCGAACGGTGAAGCGGATGTGCTCGTCGCGCTGTACCACGAGGGCGCCGGCGCCGGCACGCCCGACGGGTCGACCCTCGACGCGGAACTGGCTGCGGGTGGCGCATTCGAGGCGATCGTGAACGACACGAGCGCCGAGGTGGACGCCATCTTCACGGGACACACGCACAAGGAGTACGTCTGGTCGGCTCCCCTGCCAGGCACCGATCGCACCCGCCCCATCGTGCAGACCGGCTCGTACGGCGCGAACATCGGCGAGGTCGTGCTGACGGTCGACCCGGAGACGTTCACCGTCGACGCGCACACCGAGCGTCTCGTGCCCCGCACGACAGACGACGCGGCCGCCCTGATCGCGGCCTATCCCCGGGTCGCCGAGGTGGACCGGATCGTCACGGCCGCGCTGGACGCAGCCGCGGAGATCGGCAACACGGCGGTCGGTGAGGTCTCTGCCGACATCACGACTGCGCACGCCGGCGGCTCGTTCGTCGACGGCGTCTGGACGGGCGGGACGCGCGACAACCGTGCGGCCGAATCGGCCCTCGGCAACACGGTCGCCAACATGCTGCGCGACTCCCTCGCGGATCTTCCCGACGGTGCCGTCATCGGCGTCACCAACCCGGGCGGGCTACGGGCGGACCTGTGGGACACGCAGGCCGAGTACGGGGCGAACGCCGTGGCGGGTCTGGCCGACGGCCAGGTCTCGTTCTCGCAGGCGAACGCTGTGCTGCCGTTCAACAACACGCTGGCGCTGGTGACCCTCACGGGTGCGCAGTTCACGACCCTGCTCGAGCAGCAGTGGCAGCGCGACGCAGACGGCAATGTGCCGTCGCGGCCGTACCTGCAGCTCGGCCTCTCCGACAACGTGTCTTACACCTTCGACGAGACGCTGCCCGAGGGCGAGCGGATCACGTCGGTCACGATCGACGGTGCACCCATCGACCCGGCAGCGACCTACCGGATCGGCACGTTCTCGTTCCTCGCCGCCGGTGGCGACAACTTCCGGGTCTTCACCGAAGGCGCGGATGCCGTCGACACCGGACTGGTCGACTACGAGGCATGGATGGACTACATCGCCGACGGCTCGCCGCTGGCGCCGTCGTTCGCCAAGCAGGCCGTGCAGGTCACCGGCATCCCCGAGGTCGTCGCGGCCGGTGACGAGGTCACGTTCGAGGTGAGCGGCGTCGACATGACCAGTCGAGGAGCACCCGAGAACACGGCGTTCGACATCACCTCCGGCGGCGCATCGCTCGGAACGGCCGCGATCACGGCGGGATCGTCGACCGTGACCTTCACGGTGCCCGCGGGAGCCCCCGCGGGAACCTATCCGGTGACGCTGACGTCGGCTGCATCCGGCACCGTCGTCCAGGTCGCGCTCACGGTCGAACAGGTCGCCGACCCGTCGGCCACGCGCACGAGCCTGTACGCGGTGCTCCCGATCCACATCAACCGCGTCCTGCCGACGTCGCTCGTCGCGCACGTGCGACAGGACGAGGGGCGTCCCGCCGGTGTGGTCGAGTTCCGCGAGGACGGTGCTGACGGAGCGGTCGTCGGCACGGCGACGCTCTCGCGCAGCGGCTTCGCGACCCTGCGACTGGGCACGCTGAGCCGTGGCACGCACCGATACGTGGCGGTCTTCGTCCCCGAGGACGAGTCGGTCGCGACCGGGTCGACCAGCCGCACCGTCACCGTCCGATCGCTGTTGTGACCCCCACTACGCAGGGTCGGCACCTCCCCAGCCGGCCCTGCGTAGGCTGGGTCGCATGACGGCGCAGGCGGTGTTGGTCCACGGCATCCGCACATCGGCCACGATGTGGCGATCGCAGGTGGCACACCTGACCGAGCGGGGCGTCGGCGTCACGGCCCTCGACCTGCCCGGCCACGGCACCCGCATGGCCGAGCCGTTCACGCTCGACGTGGCACTCGACACGATCGACGCGGCCGTGCGATCGGCCGCTGCGCACGGGCCGGTCATCCTCGTCGGACACTCGATGGGCGGCCTGCTGTCGATCGCCTACGCCGGACGGACCGATCCGCCGCCGATCGCGGCATTCATCGCTGCGTCGTGCACCGCCCTCCCCCGTGGCGTCGGGCTGGCCGCCTACCGTGCACTCGCGCGCGGGCTCGATCGACTCCCCGGGCGCGGACAGCCGATCGCGGACTGGGTCCTCGACAACACGCTGCCCGCCGAGACACGAGCGGACTTCGGAGCCGGAGGCTACGCGTACGACGCCCAGGACGTCGCATTGAAGAGCCTTTCGGTGCTCGACCTGCTCGACGCGCTGCGTCGCATCGCTGTGCCCACCTGGTTCATCAACGGGCAGTACGACCAACTGCGACTCAACGAGCGCCTGTTCACGCGCCTGTTGCCTGAGGCGGAACTCATCGTGGTGCCCCGCACGAGCCACCTCGTGACCGCGATGCGCCCTCGCGTGTTCAACGCGTTGCTCGACGTCGCGATCGCCACGGTCGAGCACCCGCCCGCGGGGACGCCAGGCGAAACCTGATAGACTCGTGCATTGGCTTGCGTGTGAGTCCCACCTCATGCGCCGCCGTTCGGCGCCCCTCTACCGTCGTCCGGCACACTCAACCGAAACACTCCGAACGAAAGAGCCGTCGAACGTGGCGAACATCAAGTCGCAGATCAAGCGCAACAAGACCAACGAGAAGGCGCACGAGCGCAACAAGGCCGTCAAGAGCGAGCTGAAGACCGAGGTGCGCCGCACCCGTGAGGCCATCGCCGCAGGCGACAAGGCCGCAGCCGAGAAGGCGCTCGCCAAGGCGACCAAGAAGCTCGACAAGGCCGTGAGCAAGGGCGTCATCCACGAGAACCAGGCTGCGAACCGCAAGTCGGCCATCGCCAAGCAGGTCGCCGCTCTCTGAGCACACTGACATCGAAGCCCCGTCCCCCTGTGGGACGGGGCTTCGTCCTTTGTGGCACACCCCGATCGCGCACAGCGCCGACACGGAGAGGAGACCGCAGACCGCGATTCGAGACGTCGGTCAGGCGCCGTACGGCGCGCGGGTCGCGATCACCGTGACGAGCCTTTCGACGGCGTACACGGGGTCCCTCGAAGCGCCCTTGACCTCGGCATCCGCCCGCGCCGCGGCCTGAATGGCGATGCCGAGCGACGCCTCGTTCCACCCCGATAGGTCGCGACGGGCGCGGTCCACCTGCCAGTCCTTCATGCCGAGGCGGGCGGCAAGCGCCTTCGAGGGTTCGCGGTTGCCGGCCACGCGGGCCATCGTCCGCAGCTTGCTCGCGATCGCAGCGACCATCGGCACCGGGTCGGCGCCGCTCGCGAGCGCGTGCCGAAGGGCGACGAGCGCATCGCCGTAGCGACCCGCGATGGCCGTGTCGGCGACCGTGAACGCGCTCGTCTCGACGCGGCCGCCGTAGTAGCGCTGCACGACGTCTTCACCGATGTCTCCGGCGACGTCCGACATGAGCTGTTGGCAGGCCGCGGCGAGCTCTGTGACATCGTCCGCGAACGCCGACACGAGCGAGCGCAGCGCTGCGGGTGCGATACGTCGCTGCCCGGCGTGGAACTCCCCCGCCGCGAAATCGAACCGGTCGGCATCGCGCTTGATGGCGGCGCACGCGATCTCGATGCCACCACCGGTTCCGGCGCGCACGGCGTCGAGCAGCTTCTTGCCCCGCACACTGGCACCCGTGTGACGCAGGATCACGGTCGCGCCGTCCTGCGGCGCTTCGAGGTAGGCGAGCGCCTCGGCGAGAAAGGTGTCGCTGGACTTCTCGACGCCCGCGACGCGGACGAGCCGGGGCTCACCGAACAGCGACGGCGAGGTGAATCCGAGCAGCTGACCCGCGGCGTAGTCGTCGGCGCGGATGTCGGACACCTCGAGACTCGCGTCTTCGGCGCGGAGGTAGTCGCGGATGCCGGCGATCGCACGCTCCGCGCAGACGTCCTCGGGTCCGGAGACGAGCACGATGGGGGCGGGCTGGGGCTGTCGCCACGACACCTGCGGGATCGTGGAGGCGGCTCGGGCGGGAGCACGACGCGGTGCAGGCGGCATGGGGACCAGCCTACCGATCGGCACCGACGCCGGGCAGAGGCCGGGAGCGCCAGATGTTGAGTGCACCACCGTCTGTCCACACCGCGATATCGCCTTCGGTGTCGGTCCGCGCGATCGACGCACCGGCCGCCTCGAGCACCTTGAGGGTCTCGTCGCGAGGGTGTCCGTGGGTGTTCTCCCCCACGGTGACGAGCGCGAGCCGAGGTTGCACGTTCGTGTACACCGGCGGGTACTGGTCCGCGCTGCCGTGGTGGGCGACCTTGACGACGTCGTATGTGCCCGAGAGCGCACCGGCCACGCGCGCCTGCGGACGCGCGGCGAGGTCGCCGAGGAACAGTGTGCGCGGCAGACCACCGCCGGAGACCTCGATGACGACGCTCGCATCGTTGCCCGGTGGCGTGTCGGCGCTCGGCCAGAGCGCGCGCCAGGTGGCGTCGCCGAGAGGTCCGGAGGTTCCCGGCTTCACTGCGTGGAGGGCCGCGCCGGCAGACTCGAACGCCGCGAGCAGTGCGTCGTCGTCAGGGTCGGCGACGGGGCCGTGGAGGACAGTCGCCACGTCTCCGATCACGGTGGCCGCGCCCCCGGCGTGGTCGAGATCGAAATGCGTCAGGACGAGCAGATCGATCTTCTCGATGCCGAACCGATCGAGACATCGCCCGAGCGACGCCTCGTCGGGCCCGGTATCGACGAGCGCGATGTGCTCGGCCGAACGGATGAGCAGGGCATCGCCTTGACCCACAGCGCATGCGGCGATCGACCACGATGCCGGAACGCGGGTGCGGTCCACCATCCGCGAGACGGGACCCATCGCGATCAGCACCGCGCACAGGAGGGCGAGCACGGTGGCCGACGTGCGCCGGGCGCGCCCCATCAGCACGCCCGCAACGGCGCCACCGGCGCCCAGGAGCACGAGCAGTCCCACGGGTCCCGACCACCACGGTAGGAGCGCGCCGGGCAGCGTGGCGAAGACGTTCGCGACACCGGTGATCCAGGCGGCCGGCACCCAGGCCAGCGTCGCGAGCCCCGCGCCCAGCAGCGGGACTCCTGACAGCAGGCACGCCGCGAGGCCGACGATCGTCGCGATCGGCGCGGCAGGAGCGGCGAGCAGATTGGCGATGACGCCGTAGACCGGAATCGACGGGGTGAGGAGAACGAGCAGGGGTCCGCAGGCGAGTTGCGCCGCGACCGGAACCGAGAGCGCGATGGCGAGTGGCGTGGGCAGCCAGCGTTCCAGACCCGCGGCGAGCGGGCCGGCCAGCAGGAGCAGTGCCGCGGTCGCCGATGCCGACAGGGCGAACCCGAGCGACAGTGCGAGCCAGGGGTCGAGCACGAGTGCGCCGATGATCGCCGTGCTGAGCAACGACACGCCCGCGCCCACCCTGCCGAGCAGAATCCCGAGCATGGCGATCGCCGACATCGTGGCGGCACGCACGACGCTCGGTTCGGGCGTGACGAGGACGACGAAGCCGGCGAGGGCGCCGAGCGCGAACACGACCCGCATTCGTCGCCCGAACCCGCATGCGGCGGCGGCGAAGAACGCGATGGCGACGACGAGTGCACAGTTCGCGCCCGAGACCGCGGTGAGGTGCGACAGCGATGCATCCTGCATGCGGGTGTCGAGTTCGGTGGTCACGTTCGAGGTGTCGCCCACGGCGAGGCCCGCGACCAGTCCGGATGCCGGGGCAGGAAGGCCGGCCGTCACGTCGGAGAGCCCGTTGCGCAACGCCGCCGCGGTCTCGAGGATGCCTACGGGACCGGCTTCGACCTCGATGCGGTCGGCGATGACCCGGCTTACGGCTCGGTCTCCGGGGCGCAGCGGTTGCCCCGTCCCGCGGATGCGAACGCGCGCGCCGACGTCGACGGTATCGGGCGGGTCGCTCACGATCACCTGTACGGGGGCGGAGAGTCGCGCCTCGGCGCCCTGCCCGCCGTCGATGACGACCGTGGCGGCATCGAACGCCCAGCGGTCCCCGTAGCGGTCCACCTTGCCGACGACGATCGCCGTCAACTCCGCGGAACCGCCGTCGACCAGGAGCGCGGTCGCCTCGCCGCGCGACGGCAAGGTCGACGACACGTGCACGGCGACGGCGGCCCCGACAGCGCACCCGACCGCGACCAGCACCGCGACCGTGCGCGCGGGCTCCGGGCGGGTGCGGGCCAGGAACAGCAACCCGATCATCGTCACGCCCAACGCGGCGGCAAGGACCGGTGCAGCCTCCGGCAGGACGATCGCGGCGATCGCGGCCGGCCACGCGACGGCGACGACGATGAGCAGGCGCACATCGCGCCTGCGCGCACGGCGCCCGCTCACAGCGTCACCTGATCACGCAATCCGGCGAGGACCTTGTCTCCGATGCCCGGCACGCCGAGGAGGTCCTCCACGGCGCGGAACGGGCCATGCTCGCTGCGCCAGGAGATGATGCGCTCGGCGAGAGCGGGACCGATCCCTGGCAGCGTCTCGAGCGCGGCGGCATCGGCGCTGTTGAGCGCAACGCGGCCGTCGGCCGTGGGTGCGCCGGAGTGCGGCGCGGCCTCCTCGCCGACGGCCGGGACCCGCAGCTGCTCGCCGTCGACGACGAGGCGTGCCAGGTTCACGGCTGAGTCGTCCGCATCCGTCGTGAGGCCCCCGGCGGCGGCGATGACATCGACGACGCGTGCATCCGAGCCGAGGCGGTAGATCCCCGGCGCGACCACCTCGCCGTGGATGTGGACGTACACGGCGGACTCGACAGCGGCGGCCGTCGGCGACAGGGCAACCGTCTGGGGCTGGTCCCCCAGGCTTCGAACCGCGCCGATCGCGACCGCGACGGCAGCGACGACGAGCACGGCGACGACAGCCGCGCCGACGCCGAACTTTCGCATCCCGCCGGTGGCGGACCCGTCCGATCCCACGCCTCCACGGTTTCAGGCGCCACGACCTGCCCACGCCTTCAGCGGACGATCTGTGGAGAACGCGACGAAGCGCCGTGCTGTGCAGACGGCGGAAGCGGCGACTCAGGCGGTCGTGAAGCTGACGACCTTCGGCGCTCGAACGACGGCCCGCGCGATCTCGCGGTCACCGAGTGAACGGCGCACCTTCTCGTCGGCACGCGCGAGCGCTTCGAGCTCATCGGCCGAGATCTTCGCCGAGACGGTCAGGGTGCCGCGAACCTTGCCGTCGATCTGCACGACGGCGGTCACCGACTCTTCCACCAGCAGCAACGGGTCGGGGCTGCGCCACGCGACGAGCCCGACGAAGCCGTCGTAGCCGAGGACCTCCCACATCTCCTCGGCCGTGTGCGGCGCGAACAGGTCGAGGATCATCGCGGTCGCCTCGGCTGCTTCGCGGACGGCGGCGTCGGCCGGGCCGGCACCGGAATCGATCACCTTGCGCGTCGCATTCACGAGTTCCATGAGGCGCGCGACGACGACGTTGAACTTCGTCTGCTCGACGAGGCTCGGAGCGTCGGCCAGCAGCCGGTGCGTGACGCGGCGGAGTGCAGGGTCGCCGGTCTTCCACAGCACGTCCGGGTCGCTCGTGACGTCCTTGGCGACGCGCCATGCCCGCGCCAGGAACTTCTGGGCACCGGTGGTCGACACGTCCTCCCAGTTGATGTCGTCTTCGACCGGACCGGCGAAGGCGATGGCGGTGCGCACCACGTCGGCGCCCGGGTCCATCATGCTCGAGGCGAACTCGACCAGGTTGCCCTTGCTCTTGGACATCTTCGAGCCGTCCAGCAGCACCATGCCCTGGTTGATGAGGCTCGAGAACGGCTCCGTGAAGTCGATGAGGCCCATGTCGTACAGCACCTTCGTGATGAAGCGTGCGTACAGCAGGTGCAGGATCGCGTGCTCCACGCCACCGATGTACGAGTCGACCGGCGCCCACCGGTCGGCCTCGCTCGACGGGAACGCCTGCGTCGGATCGTTCGCGGCGAGGAAGCGCAGGAAGTACCACGAGCTGTCGACGAACGTGTCCATCGTGTCGGCATCCCGCAGCGCCGGTTCACCGGTCTCGGGATCGGTCGTCTGCATCCACTCGGTCGCCCCGCCCAGCGGCGAGGTGCCCTTCGGCTTCAGATCGAGGCCGGTCGCGTCCGGCAGGCGCAGCGGAAGCTGCTCGTCGGGCACCGGCACGATGCGACCGTCCTGCGTGTGGATCATCGGGATCGGCGTCCCCCAGAACCGCTGACGTGAGATGAGCCAATCGCGAAGGCGGTACGACTTCGCGGCACGACCCGTGCCGGCGGCCTCGAGT
Source organism: Microbacterium sp. bgisy189 (assembly GCF_057707225.1). Taxonomy (NCBI): domain Bacteria; kingdom Bacillati; phylum Actinomycetota; class Actinomycetes; order Micrococcales; family Microbacteriaceae; genus Microbacterium; species Microbacterium sp. bgisy189. The sequence goes on from NZ_JBYIPT010000004.1 coordinate 225,884, forward strand.
TGCTCGATGACGCGGGTGATCGCATGACGCTTCGACAGCCCGTCGAGGGTGCCGGAGTTGATCATGCGTCCATCGCCGGTGAGGGCGATACCGGTCCGCGCGGGGTCGATCTCTTCGAGGCTCTCGTCCTCGGGAAGGATGGGAACACCGTCCTCATCGGTCTCGATGACCGGGATCGCGCCGGTGACCGGGGCGGTCGTGTCGACGACCGTTCTCACCGGCAGATCGAACGCACGAGCGAAGTCCAGGTCGCGCTGGTCGTGGGCGGGAACGGCCATGACCGCGCCGTGACCGTAATCGGCGAGCACGTAGTCAGCCGCCCAGATCGGCAGCCGCTCCCCGTTGACCGGGTTGACGGCGAACCGATCGAGGAAGACACCCGTCTTCGGCCGGTCGGTGCTCTGACGCTCGATGTCGCTCTGGCGCTGCACCTGATCGAGGTAGTCCTGGAAGCGCATGCGCACCTCGGCCGTCGAGCCGGCAGCCAGTTCCGCCGCAAGGTCGCTGTCGGGCGCGACGACCATGAAGGTCGCGCCGTGCAGCGTGTCGGGACGCGTCGAGAAGACGGTCACCTTCTCGGCGCGACCTTCGATCTCGAAGTCGATGTCCGCGCCGACCGAGCGACCGATCCAGTTGCGCTGCATACGGATGACCTTCGACGGCCAGAAGCCCTCGAGCTGGTTCAGATCGTCGAGCAGCCGATCGGCATAGTCGGTGATCTTGAAGTACCACTGCGTGAGCTTTTTCTTCACGACCTCGGCGCCGCAGCGCTCGCAGTGCCCGTCGACGACCTGTTCGTTCGCAAGCACCGTCTGATCGTTCGGGCACCAGTTGACGGGGCTGTCCTTGCGGTACGCGAGGTCGCGCTCGTAGAGACGCTGGAACAGCCACTGGTTCCAGCGGTAGTACTCGGGGTCGCTCGTGTGGAGCACGCGGCTCCAGTCGTACGACGAACCGAACTCGCGGAAGCTCTTCTTGTGCTGGTCGATGTTGCGGTAGGTCCACTCGCGGGGGTCGGACCCTGCGCCGCCCTTGATGGCGGCGTTCTCGGCGGGGAGGCCGAAGGAATCCCAGCCGATCGGGTTCAGCACGTTGTAGCCGCGGTGTCGCCAGAAGCGCGCGACGACGTCGACGTACGCGTAGTTCTCAGCGTGACCCATGTGCAGGTCGCCTGAGGGGTACGGGAACATGCCCAGCACGTACTTGCGGGGGCGCGTGTCCTCCTCGCCGCCCGCACGGAACGGGTCGGCCTCGGCCCAGCGGGCCTGCCACTTCTGTTGGATCGCGTACGCGTCGAAGCCGTCGGCGGGCGCGTCGGTGTCGGTGGCGTTGATCTGTGACACGGAGGAGGTACCAATCATCGAAAGCAGGGAACGCCGCAAGGCGTCCCCTCAGATTACCGGAGCAGCGCTCACCACCCGGCCGGAAGACGTCCGCCCGCCGCTGCCAGCGGACCGCGCGCCTTGATCCCGACCTCGGCGACCTCGTCGGCCGTGATCGAACTCCACGTGATGCCGCCGCCCGCGCCGACATACGCGGCGTCGGGCCCGACGAAGATCGAGCGGATCACCATCGCGAGGTCAGCGGCACCTTCGTCACCGATCCAGCCGAAGCACCCGGCGAACACACCCCGTGTGCCATCCTCCAGCCGGTGCAGGACGGTCATGGCCGACAGCTTCGGGGCGCCGGTCATGCTGCCGGCGGGAAACGCGGCATCCAATACCTGCCCGATGGTCGTCCCCTCCCGCACGTGGCCTGCCACCGTGCTGACCAGCTGGTGGACCGCCGGGTAGGACTCGACCTCCAGGAGGCGCTCGACCGTCACCGAACCCGGCTCGCACACGCGTTGCAGGTCGTTGCGCATCAGGTCGACGATCATGACGTTCTCGGCCTGCTCCTTCGCGCTCGCACGAAGCTCCGCTGCGAGCTGCGCGTCGTCGTCCGGCGTCCGACCGCGCGGTCGCGTGCCCTTGATGGGATGCGTACGCACGGTACCGCCCACGATGTCGAGGAAGCGCTCCGGGCTCGCCGAGGCCAGCACGTGATCACCGACCCGCAGGAAACCGCCGTGGTGCGACGGTGTCGCACGGCGAAGCCGTCGATACGCCGCGACGGCGTCGACCGCGCCGTCGAGTTCGAACCGCGTCGTGAGACAGAGCTGGTAGGCGTCGCCCTCCCGGATGACGTCGCGACACGCCTCGATGAGGTCCGCATAGCGTGTGGCCGAGTGCCGGGATCGGGTCGGGATCGCGGGCGCAGGAGCGAGTGCAGGGGCGTGCGTCTTTGCCCACCGGGCGACGCGCTGCACGTGTGCGTCCAGCTCGTCCGGCGCGGCGACGGCCCACTGCTGTCGCGACGCATGGTCGATCGCGACGAACGCCCGCACGCGGACACCGCGTGAGCCCGGACCCTCATCACGGGCAGGAGCACCGGCACGACCGGCGGCGGGATCGTACGCCAACCATCCGACCCATCCCCCGGAGAACGGCCCCCACCGCTTCGGCGCCGGCGTCGACGGCGCGACGGCGACCTCGCGGGGCACGCCGACGGGCGACTCGCCGATGCCGAGGTAGCTCCAGCCTTCGACGGCTGCTGGTCCGGCATCCAGCCAGAACCCGCCGTCGGCGTTCGCCGGCCCGGCGCAGAAGAGCGTCTCCGGGTCCGTCCACGGCAGGGGGCGGGCGGTCAGATCCACCTTCTCAGGCTAGTCGCCGCCTAGACGCCTACGCTGGAGCCGTGAACGAGTTCCTCACCTGGCTGCTCGATGCCGTGCAGAGTGTCGACCCGGTGCTGCGGACCGTGCTGGCAGGACTCGCGATCATGCTCGAAACCAGCGTGCTGATCGGACTCGTCGTCCCCGGCGACACCATCGTCATCGTCTCGGGGACCGCCGTCTCCTCCTTCTGGGAGGGTGGCATCCTCGTCGTCGTCGTGATCGTGGGGGCGCTCGTCGGCGAAAGCATCGGGTTCTGGCTCGGGCGGTGGTTGGGTCCGCACATCCGCTTCTCCCGGCTGGGCGCGAAGGTCGGTGAGCACAACTGGGTGCGCGCGGAGCTGTACCTGCGCAGGCGGGGCGGACCGGCGATTTTCCTGTCGCGGTTCCTGCCGGTGCTGCATTCGCTCGTCCCGCTCACGGTGGGCATGAGCGGCTTCTCGTATCGGCGATTCCTCGCCTGGACAGCCCCCGCGTGCACGATCTGGTCGGTGCTGTACGTGTCCGTCGCCGCGGCCGCCGCCGGAACCTACCGCGAGCTCGCGGACCAGCTGCACTACGCGGGATACCTGTTCGTCGGTGTGATCGTGGTGTTCCTGGTGGTCGCCTACGTCATCAAGCGGGTCATCCTCGCGCGCGAAGCGCATCACCTGCGGGTGGATGCCGCGCCCGACTCCTCGCCGAAGGCGGAGGGCATGAAAGACTGAGGACGATGTCCCGTTCGTCCCGCTCCTCCGACGTGCTCTGGCTGGCGCGCCTGGAGTACCGCTTCCATGCCTGGCGCGAGCGCCGGGCGCGCAAACGCGGACAGCGACCGACCGTCGCCGCGTTCCCCGGCTACGGCGGCGAGAAGTGGGTGCGGGTGGTCGGCCGCGTGCTCATCGTGCCGCCCGTCCCCACCAGGGCGCGGGGGGAATATGCCAGCGTGCGAGGCTGGCGCAGCTTCGTGTCGGTGCCTGTCGGATTCGCGCAGGTCGAGATCACGGTCGACGGGGTGACCCACGCCGTCGTCGCCGACCGCGGCGGAGTCGTCGACACCGTCCTGCCCGCATCGCTCAAGCCCGGTTGGCAGCCGATCACGATGTCGGTCGAAGGGTCCGAGCCGGTGTCGACGCGTGTCTTCATCGTCTCCGACGAGGTCACGTTCGGAGTCATCTCCGACATCGACGACACCGTGATGGTCACGGCGCTCCCCCGGCCCCTCGTCGCGGCCTGGAACTCGTTCGTCCTCGACGAGCATGCACGGCAGCCGGTTCCGGGCATGGCGGTGCTGCTCGAACGTCTCGTCCGCGATCACCCGGGCTCGCCTGTCGTGTATCTGTCGACGGGAGCGTGGAACGTCGCGCCGACGCTCGGAAGGTTCCTGCGCCGACACCTGTTCCCCGCCGGTTCCCTGCTGCTCACCGACTGGGGCCCGACCCATGACCGACTGTTCCGCAGCGGTCAGGACCACAAACGCGAGAATCTGCGCCGACTGGCGGCAGAGTTTCCGAACGTGCGGTGGATGCTGATCGGCGACGACGGTCAACACGACGACGCGCTGTACACGGCGTTCACGAGCGAATTCCCAGAGCACGTCGCCGCCGTCGCCATCCGTCGCCTGTCGCCTGCTGAGGCGGTGTTGGCGGGCGGACGCACCGCGGTCGATGACCATTCGGCTGCCGCAGTGCCGTGGGTGACGGGCAACGACGGTGCGGAACTGCTCGAGCGCTTGACCGACGTCGGCGTCGTCGACGACTGATCGCGTGTCGGACGGGCCGCGTACGCTGGCGGTATGTGCGGGCGATTCGTAGTGGCAGACGTCGGGTCTGAACTCGTTGGTGTGCTGCGCGTCGACGTCGAGGGTGACGACCTGCCGGCGCCGTCGTTCAACATCGCGCCGACCGCGCGCGCCGCGATCGTGCTGGACTCGGCCAAGACCGATCCGCCCACGCGCCGCCTGGAGAGCGCGCGGTGGGGGCTCGTCCCGGCCTGGGCGAAGGATCCTTCGATCGGTACCCGCGCGTTCAACGCGCGCTCCGAAGAGGTCGAGGACAAGCCGATGTTCCGCCAGGCGCTGATCAAGCGTCGTGCCGTGGTTCCTGCCACGGCCTACTACGAGTGGAAGACCGAAGACGGCGTCAAAACGCCGCACTTCATCCACCCGGCCGACGGCTCGCCGTTGCTGTTCGCCGGGCTCTACGAATGGTGGAAGGACCCGGCAAAGGCCGAGGACGATCCCGCTCGATGGATGTTGAGCTTCACGATCATGACGCGCGACGCGGTCGGCTCCCTCGGCTCGATCCACGATCGGATGCCGCTGTTCCTCGACGCGGACCATGCGGACGCGTGGCTGGACACCGAAGCCGACAACGTCGGTGACATCCTCGACGCGGCGATCGATGCCGCGCCCGCACTGGCCGACACGCTCGAGGCATACGCCGTCGATCGCGCCGTGGGAAACGTGCGCAATGACTCCCCCTCGCTGATCGAGCGCCTCGGGGCATGAGTCCGGCGCCCGCTTGGCGTGCGGTCGAAGCCGCCCACATCGCGCGCGCAGACGAGTTGACCGCTGCGCATCGCGAGCGGACGGCGCGTGGTGAGCGGCATCCGGTGGAGGACTTCCTCTTCACCTACTACTCATACAAGCCCGCAGTGCTGCGCCGGTGGCATCCGGGCGAGCGCGTGCAGCTCGTCGGCGCGGCCGACGATGCCCGCGCGGCGTGGCGGTGGTATCGACCCGGCGAAGAGCGCGGATCACTCGTCGTCGACGGGGAGGCGTTCAGAGCCGAGAAGGCGCTCCTCGTTCGCGGCATTCGGCAGATCCTTCGGGCTACGGCGGCACGCCCCGCGGGCTACGGCTGCTTCGGTCTGCATGAGTGGGCGATGGTCTATCGCGACCGCGATACGCGGCACGACCTCCCGCTGCGCCTCGGCGCCGTGGGCACCGACGCAGTCGTCGATGCCCACGAACTGCGCTGCACCCACTTCGATGCGTTCCGGTTCTTCACCGCCGACGCGGCACCCAGAAACCGTTCGTCCCTGCGACGTGACGATCAGACGGGCGATGAACAGCCCGGGTGCCTCCACGCAGGCATGGACCTGTACAAGTGGGCCGTCAAACTCGGCCCACTCGTGCCCGGCGAACTCTTGCTGGACGCGTTCACCCTGGCGCGCGACATCCGCACCGTCGACATGGCCGCCTCGCCGTACGATCTGACCGGGTACGGTCTGGCACCCGTCCCCGTCGAGCGGCCCGAGGGCAAGGCGGACTACGTGCGCCGGCAGCGTGGCTTCGCGACGCGCGGTGCGGTGATCAGGGAGCGCCTGATCGAGGTGATCGACCGCACAGCGTGAAACCGCGCTGATCGATCACGCTGCGCCGCGATCACGTCGCGTGGCCTTCGCCCGGTACATCGCGACATCGGCCCGGTGCAGCGCTTCATCGAGCGTGTCGCCCCGGCGCATCTCGGAGGCCCCCCAACTCCAGCGCTGGTCAGACGCGTGTTGCAGTCGAGAGACGACTCCCTCCGCATCCTCGACCCGCGCGGCAGGAAGGGCGAGGACGAACTCATCGCCGCCGACACGCGCGATGAGGTCACTGTCGCGGAGGCCTGCGCGCCACTCCGCAACCGTTTCGCGTAGCGCGGCATCTCCCGCGGAGTGGCCGTGCAGATCGTTGAGCTTCTTGAATTCGTCGAAGTCGACGACGACGAGCGTCAGCGGAGCCCCTCGTCGATGGGTGCGCGCGGCGACGTCGTCGATCACATCGACGAAGCCGAGCCGGTTCAGTGCACCTGTCAGCGCGTCGGTGTCGGCAACGCGTCGCTCGCGTTCGCGCACGAACGCGACCACTTCGGAGATGAGGAACGACACGCACGTCGTCGCGATGATGGGCTGCAGCCCCACCGCGAACGTGACGCCGGGAAAGGGGTTCACGAGCCACCCGAGCGTCACGAGGGCGAGCACGGTCGTCAGCACGCCGCGGACGACGGGCGGGCGGTAGAACCATGCGAGCAGCGTTGCGAACAGTGGGATCTCGAGCAGGATGTTGACGATCAATCGCGGGTCCGCGGCCCACGCCGCGTAGTAGAACATCGCGCATCCGGCGATGAGGATCGCGACGATGCCGGCCCATTTCGGGTACCGGTGGCCGAGGGCGAGCGGCACGACGATGCCCGCCGCGCAGGTCGCGATGATCGCGTACACGATGAGGTCGGGTCCGACCGGGACCATCCCGCTGGCGTGATCGATCGCCACGGTCAGCCCCAGCCCGAGGGCCGCGAGCGCCATCACGACCGTGAACGGCGTCTGGTGGCGGAGGATACGCTGCCACCAGGTCGCCGACTTCGCGCGCTCCTCCCACCTCATCAGGGCGCGTTCTCGCCGCTCGGCGGCTGAACCCTTGTGCGAGTACAGGTCGGCGTCGGCGCGGTGGATCGCGGTCTCGAGGGTGTCATCTGCCTCCACCCGCGCGACGCCGGCGGTCCATGGGTGGGGTGAGACGCTCTGGAGCTCCTCGGCGAGGGCGACGGCATCGACGCCGGCGGGCAGGAGGATCACGAATTCGTCGCCGCCCCATCGCCCGACGACTCCGCGACGGTGCAGCGCATGCGTCCACGCGGCGACACTCGCGCGCAGGATCTCGTCGCCCGCCGAGTGCCCGTGCACATCGTTGACGGATTTGAAGCCGTCGAGGTCTGCGACGACGAGGGCGGCCGTGCGCCGCGCTCCGCCGACGCGGAAATGCGCCCGCAGCCCTCGTCGATTCAGTGCCTGGGTGAGCGAATCCGTTCGGGCGGCTCGGCGCAGTCTGCCGCCGAGGATGATGGCGACTTCGAGGCAGAACCAGGAGACGACCGCGGCGTAGACGGGCGTTGCGCCGTCGAGGAGGACGGAGGTCTGGAACGTGAGGTTGGTCTGGAGTCCGCCGACGACGGCGAAGATGAGTCCCAGCAGCACGGCTCGAGCCGACCAGGGGCGCATTCCCCACCCCAAATAGAGGGCGACCGGCGGGATGATCAGCAGCGCGCCGACGATTGCGGGTCCGCTGATCGAGAACGCGACGAAGACTGCGATTCCCGCGATCGTGAGCAACCCGACGACCGCGCCGCCCCATCGGGGGAATCGATTGCCGAGTGCGAGCGCCGCGATCGTGCCGGCTGCGCACACCGCGACCATGATCGATTCGACGATGGTGACCGTGACGGTGTGCGTGCGCAGCATGAGGTCGGCTGCGATGAGGGCCCCGATGAAGCCGAAGCCGATCGCCGAGACCCCCGACCGCAACGACTGTCGTCGCCACAGGCGCTGCGAAAGCGGCCTGCGACGGGATGCGAGGACGGGTTGGGGTGACAACGCTCCTCCTCCGCGCTCGAATCCTCGTTCGGGGTTCTTTCGAGCCTAGGGCACCGCACGCGACGAACAGCGGATCAGCGGTCCGCGTGGTGCGTCACACTTCGCCATCCGGGTGGATGCTGCGCGTCTCGACGCGCCGGCTGCGACCTCGACCGCGGGTGAAGCGCGGCGCAGGGAAGATCTTGATCGCAGCGAACGCGACGTAGATGAGGGTGTTGACGGCGACGAACGTCGCCAGCGCCGAGAACCAGTCGGATTGCAGGATGGATTCGGGCAGCAGCAGCCCCGCACGCGCGATGCCCGCGATCATGCCGACGTCTCCTTCGCGGCCGTGGTGAGGTGCGACCAACCCGCTTCTCGCCCGAACGACATGTCGATGATGCCCTTGACGAACACCACGTTCAGGAACATGTCGAAGACGAGCTCGGGCAGGACGAACACCGACAGCACTCGGGCCCGCCATCCCCCTCGCCAGACGGTCACGAGGCGTTCGAGGACGAAAACGGATCCCACGGTGATCCAGAACGGAAACCAGACGAACTCGTCGAGTGCGACCACCGTGAGGAAGATCAGCAGGAAGTAGGAGGCGAGGGCGATCACGGAGTAGCCGATGCCGATCTGCTGCGCCCAGTAGCGCACGGTCGTCGGCGTGACGCCGTATGCCGCGAGGTTCTCGATGGCGCCCCGCTGCCAGCGCAGCCGCTGCTTCCAGAGCATCCCCCACGTCGGCATCAGTTCTGTCACGACGGTGCAGTCGCGCGGCGAGGTCATGAGGCCCCCGAGCGACTTGATCGCGATCGTGAGCTCGTTGTCTTCGGTCAGCGCGACGGTGTCGTACACGTCGCCCGGGACGCCGGGGATGAGGGTGCCGCGGGAATCGGCGACAGCGCGCAGCGCGGCGGGGCGGAACAGCGATGCCGCCCCGGTGAGCACGAAGACGCGCCCGCGGCGTCGCTCGATCTCACGGGAGTACCGCGTGTACTCGTTGCGCTGGAACTGACCCAGCAGTCCGTGGCCCGGCTCCCCGTGGAAGAGGCCGCCGACGGCCATGAGCGCGCGGTCCGCCGTGAAGCGGGCTTTGGCGATCTCGATGAACCGATCCGAGAGCGCGGTGTCGGCGTCCATCACCATCACGGTGTCGTTGTCGCCGAGGTGCGGGAGCAGACCCCGGAGCGCCTGGTTCAGTCCGCCCGCCTTCTTGTGGCGATTGTCGACGGTCTCGATCACGTCGGCGCCGGCGTCGCGTGCCACCTGCACGGTCCCGTCGGTGCAGTTGTCGGCGACGACGAGGATGCGGTCAGGGGGCGTCGATTGCGCCTTGAGCGACGCGAGGGTGATCGGAAGACTCTTCTCCTCGTTGTGCGCGGGAATGAGGACCGTGACGGTCACTTCGCCGGCATACACGCCGCGGGTCGCGGCCATGATCGTCCGTGGGGAGATCGGACGCTTGAGTGCGCCTTCCGGGCTGCGGCGCGAGCGATTGGCGACGAACGACTCGAAGCCGCCGATCGCCGTACCGATCACCACGGTCAGCACGACGGCGAGCAGCACCAGCAGCCACGGCGGCATGTGGTCGTCGTAGAGCAGGCTCCACCCGTCCGCAACCTGCAGGCGGTGGGGACGCGCGAACTCTCCCGGATCGGCGGCGATGACGACGAGCATGAGGCCTGCCGCCGCGAGTGTCGTCAACGCGATCACTGCGAGGCCGGTGAATCTGCGCAACCGGTCGTTCTTCATCGGTTGGCAATGCTAACCCGATCGCCGCGGTGCCGGGCTCGCTCGGCTCGGGCGCGTCGTCGAATGGATTCGGAGGTGGTGCCTCATGGCACCTGAAACGCGAAAATCCCCGCCGGAGCGGGAATTTCGTGGACCTGAGGGGACTCGAACCCCTGACCCCCTGCATGCCATGCAGGTGCGCTACCAGCTGCGCCACAGGCCCGGATGATCTCGCGGATGCCAAAAACCCCCGGAATCCTGCACTTCGGCTTCACTCCGGCGGTGGTGATTGCCAGCATACGCGACCGGGCTTCGATGGATCTGGACGCTCCTGGAGAGATCTCTAGGCATCTGAACAGTCGAGTAAGTGTCTACATCTCGAATCTCGGCAGCCGGCCGCTCAATCCCGCCACCGACGCAAGTTGACCGTGACGCCCTCTCGCCAGCCGCGGACCGCGTCGTCGAGGAACGCGATCTGCTCGACGGAGAGGCGGCCGGTCCGTACGCTCCTACCGCACTGCTGCATCCACAGGGATAGTCGACGCTCCGGCGCCGTGGCGCCCCGCCGGCTAGGGAAGTACCGCTCCTTCCGCTCCCGATCGCCGAACTCGAGCTCGCCGTTACGTTCACGATGGTGACAGTCGCAATCACCGAGCCAGTCTCCCCGCGCACGTTCCGTGAACCGGCGCCACGAGCAGCCTCTTCAGCCGTGCAGTTCCCGCCCACCAATCTCAGCTGTCGCGTAGCTCAATCGCGGACAGTCCAGTCGGCGCCGTGGGCATTCAGGAGGACGGAGAGTTCGACCGCCCATCGCTGCTGCTGTTCACGCGCTTCGTCGATCCGCCCGGCCGCGTGAAGCAGATCCGCGTAGTGCGACCGCAGTGCGACGGTCGCCTCGCCGTCGCCCGATATCTCGGCGAGGGTCACCGCATCCTCGGCGGCCTGGAGAACGCTGGGGTCGTCGCCAGCGATCTCCGCCGCTCGTCCGAGCGCAGCGAGGGCCTCGGGGGGGGGGGGGGGGGGGGGG